>CAZLIB010000062.1:0-6888 GCA_964559465.1 uncultured Lachnospiraceae bacterium | reverse complement strand
GAAAAAGGTGGACGAAAACCTTTTATCGCTTGGTTCGTGCGAACAGTGTGCGCGATAAATCAAAATTTGAAATATAAACTATCAATTAATTTTTTTATATGGAGGTAAATATTATGCCAGGACCTATGGGAGGTGGCCGCGGAGGCGGCTTTAGCGGAGGATCAAGAGGTGGCGGAGGATCACGCGGCGGTGGATTCCACGGAGGTTCGAGAGGACCGATGCATCACGGACCGCATCACCATCATCACGGACCTATGTTCTTCGGACCAAGATGGCACAGACCGCATCATCACGGCGGAGGATGCTTGGGCGGATTGATAGGAGCTTTGATAATTCCTGTTATATTCGTAATAATCTTTGCAATTTTTATTATCGGTTCTCTTTTTGGAACGCTTGAATTTACCGATGTGACCTATGATGAGCAGGTATTCCAAGAGTTTGCAAACGAGCAGTATTATGGGGCATTTGCCAATGCCGAGGATTACGAGGGCAATATTTTGCTTGTGTTCCTTGTTTACGATGGCTATGACGGCTACGATTGTATTCCTTGGGGTGGCTACAATATTGATGCGGAAACCGAGGGGCTTTTCGGCTCATATTTTGAGTCTACGGTAAGAAGCGCGATTCCCGATTACTATGAATTTGCCCTTACAAAGAGTTTAAGACAGATCATCAACAATATGACGAGCGCCGTGCCCGGCAAAGAGACTGCAGAAATAGTTGACACCAGGTATTCAATTCTTTACAATAACACAAGTCTTCAAATAGACAAGGGGATTGTTAATACCGCGCTTCAGGAATTTACTGAAAAGACGGGTTACCCGATCGCGATCGTGGTTGAGGACGGAGCTGAGGTGTTCGGAGACGGAGAGGACGGCGGTGATTTTGGCAAGGTGTTTATTATCATTGCCATTGTTATTGTAGTTACTCTTGTTATTGCTTTCATTATCAGCAGGAGCAAAAAGAACGGCGGCGGAAACGGTGGAAGCGGAAACAGCAAGACCACTGACAAAACAAATCCCGACGCAGGGCAGGGCAAGTATGATCCCAATACGGGTGAGTGGAAATAATCGATATACTTAACGGAACGGCATTAGCCGTTCCGTTTTCGTATTGTTAAACTTTTATTAATTTTTGTTGAGGGTGCTTGACTAAAGAATGTTTGTAATATATAATTAACATTGTATATATTAACTTCGAAGAAAGGAGAAAAATTATGAACAATTTAATGAAGGTTCTTAAAGAATCTTTACAGTCGGTATTGCCTATTTTTGCCATAGTTTTGATCCTTAGCGTGACGGCAGCACCATTAGATAGCGGAGTTCTTGTTATGTTTTTGTTCGGAACTCTTTTGCTGATAGTTGGAATGGGATTTTTTACGGTTGGATCTGAGATCTCAATGCAGCCTCTTGGCGAGGGTATTGGCGCAACACTTGGAAAAGCAAAAAAGATAGGCGTTCCGCTTGTGGTGTGCTTTGTTCTTGGTGTTCTTATCACTATTGCAGAGCCGGACCTTACGGTGCTTGCAGAGCAGGTGCCCTCGATTCCGAATATGCTGCTTATAATTTCAGTGGCTGTGGGCGTTGGAATATTCCTTGTAATTTCTATGATCAGAACGAGAAGGGGGATCAAGCTTAATACTCTTTTGCTTGTTTTCTATGCTTTGGTTATCGTGCTTGCATTCCTTGCTCCAGACGACTTTATTCCCACGGCATTCGACTCGGGCGGAGTTACCACGGGTCCCATTACAGTTCCGTTTATTATGGCGCTTGGCGCAGGTATGGCATCAATCAGTACCGCTAAAAATGCGCGTGAAAATTCCTTCGGTCTTATCGCGCTTTGCTCTATCGGTCCTATTTTGTCAGTTCTGCTTTTGAGTATTGTTTTCAAGCCCGAAAGCTCAACTACACAGGAAACTATCATTATTGCACAGACTACCAAAGAGGCATTTGATGCATTTGTGCACGGCATTCCTCATTATGCAGAAGAGGTAATTATCGCACTTTTGCCCATTCTTGCAGTGCTTGTGGTGTTCCAGCTTATAACCAAGAGATTTAATCGACACCAGCTTCTTCGCATGGGCGTTGGCTTTGTTTATACATATATCGGTCTTGTTTTCTTCCTCACAGGTGCCAACGTTGGCTTTATGCCCGCGGGCCGTCTTATCGGCTCAAAAATAGCCGAGGGTGAGATGAAATATTTGCTTGTTCCCATTGGCGCGCTTATGGGCTATTTCGTAGTTAGCGCCGAGCCCGCGGTTCACTCACTTAAGAAGCAGGTTGAGGAAATAACGAACGGCTCCGTTTCACAGAAATCTATTGGTCTTGCGCTTTCAATAGGCGTTGGCATTTCCGTTGGAATTGCAATGCTCAGAGTTCTTACGGGTATTCCCGTATTGCCGATACTTATTTTTGGCTACGTGCTTTCGCTTATTATTACATTCTTCGTGCCGCCAATCTATACGGGTATCGCGTTCGACTCGGGCGGAGTTGCGTCGGGTCCTATGTCAACGACCTTTATTCTGCCCTTTGCTATAGGTGCGTGTGAGTCGCTTGGCGGCAACGTAATGACTGATGCGTTCGGCATAGTTGCGATGGTAGCTATGACACCCCTTATCGCAATTCAGGTAATGGGCTTGCTTAGTGAGATCAAACGCAAGAAGCGTATTGCGCAGGCAAAGAGTGAGATACTTTCGCTTGATGACGACATGATCTATTATGAGGAGGTGGCGTGATGGCAGAAGTAAGTAACAGAATCATGATGATCTTTTCCATAATTACTCGTGGAAAAGCAAAAAAGTATATGGAGAGTCTTGAGCATAACGGAATGGGCTTTCACATTCAGACGACTGCCGTTGGTACGGCACCCTCTGAAATGATGGATATTTTTGGCCTTGGTAGCAATGACAAGGATATCGTTATCACCCTTGCGCCCGAGGATATTATCAATTCCTACGTTCGCGATATGAACAAGGGCCTTAGCGGAAATTTTGAATACGGCGGTCTGATGCTCTGCGTTAGGCTTTCCGCGATAAACAGGATTACTTCAGAGCTCGTTACAAGAGCTTCAAAGGGAACCGACATGACAGGAGGTAAAAGAAAGGTGAAAAATGGACAGAAGAACCAGCTCATACTCGTTTCCGTTAATCAGGGCTACACTGATGCGGTAATGGAAACCGCCAAAAAGGCGGGTGCAATGGGCGGAACAGTTTTGCGTGCCCGTCTTGCTGACGGTGGTATAATGGAACAGTTTGGTGAAAAGGCGGTCCATCAAGAGAGAGAGATTATTGCAATCTTTGCACCCTCTGCAACGGCAACTTATATTATGGAGGACGTTAACCGTATACACGGTGCTATGAGCGATGCCAACGGAATGATAATAGCTCTTCCCGTTGATAAGGCGTTTAAGATTTAAGCACTGTTTTCTATGAGAAATTTAACAATCAAAAGAGAAAAATCGGCCGTTGCTGCATTGGTAAAGCTCAAGATATATATCGAGGACAAATATATTCCCGAGCTTTATATAAACGGTGTGCCCTGCAGAAAAATCGGAACAGTTAAAAACGGAGCAACGGAAACCTTTAAGATTCCCGAAAAGGCAACAAGGGTTTTTGCCATTTGGGATAAGCCGACAAGAAACGTCAGCAACGACTGCTATGAGCTTTCCGAGGGTCAGGCAGACGTCGTTCTTTCGGGAAAAGCGACGCTTGACACATTCAGATTTAATCCCTTTAAATTTGACGGAAATAACAACGAGGAGGCAAAACTTCTTCGCAAGAAGGCGCAAAAAAAGACAATTATTACTTTTATTGCAATAATTGCGGGTGTTTTGATTATCGCAGGGCTTGCCAATGCGGGTGTGTTCGACTCGCTTGTCGACCGTGACCGTCCGATATACACCGACGCGCCCGAGTGGGATGATAACGCGTCGGACAAGGTGTTTGCCATCGACGATATGCAGATCACTCTTGACGAAAATTTCAGCGCAAGCTCGGGCAACGGATTTCTTGCTATATTTGAATCCTCACGCGTGACGACCTTTGTGGTAAGGGAAATGTTCAGTAAATATCCCGATTTTGAGGAACTTGCACACGAGGAGTATGCGCAAAAGGTTATTGAGGTAAATAAGATAGAGAACACCGAAATAAAGAATGAGGATGGGCTTTGCTATTTTGTATTCAAGGGTATAAGCTCAAAATCGGGTGAGGAGTATACCTATTATGGCTATATCTTCAAGACTGAGCAAGCATTCTGGTTTGTTCATTTTGCAGTTCTCACCGAGCAGGCTTCCGAATACGAGAGCGATATCGTGCAGTGGGCAAAATCAATAAAATTCAATAAGATAAATAATTAATAGATAAAAAGCGCTCATTTTGAGCGCTTTTTGTTTTAAAAATATTTTAATAGTGTATTGAAAAGTTACGTAATATTTGATATAATATCTGTGTATTGGCGTTTTGTAATATAAATCTGTTTTGGGAGCGTGGCTTTATGAAAACCTGGGAAGAATTATACGACGAATGTGCATCGTGTGAAAGGTGCGAGCTTCACAAAACGCGCACGAACTGCGTTTTTGGTGTGGGAAATCGTGACGCGGATATACTTTTCGTTGGGGAAGCTCCCGGTGAACGTGAGGACCTTTCGGGCACTCCCTTTGTTGGAAGAGCAGGGCAGCTTCTTGACAAATTTTTGTTTGCCGTTGATATTCCAAGGGAGAGCATTTATATTGCAAACATACTTAAATGCCGTCCGCCGAAGAATCGCGACCCAAAGCCCGATGAAGAGGATGCTTGTATGGACTATCTTCGTGAGCAGGTGAGACTTATCAGACCCAAAATGATAGTTTGCCTTGGCAGAATTTCGGCGCAACGCCTTATAGATCCCAATTACCGTATCACAAAAGAGCACGGTCAATGGGTGAAAAGGGGAGATTTCCTTATGACTGCTGTATATCATCCTGCGCTTCTTTTGCGCGACCCTCGCAAAAAGGAAGAAATGCTTGAGGATATGAAGTCGATCAAGGCAAAGCTTGACGAAATGAAGAATATTAACCTGGAGAAATAGATGAGTAAAAATAATTATTATAGAGGCGAAATACGCATTCGCGGAGGTGGCGGTAATAGATTTGTTGCTTCGGACATAATAAAGGACCAACGCATCTCCTCTATTACTATAGTATCTGCGATACTGGTGCTTGCCATTGTCACCTGCACGTTTTTTGCTTTGTTTGGCGACGTTTCACTTCCTGCGTGGCTTTCCGGCAACGAAATGCAGAATAACGGTATTACACAAGATCCAAACAAGAATTATCCTTATACGACCAAGACTGATAAAACGCAATTTATTGCATCGCAGGGAGGCACGGGGCTTGGTGGCTTGTATCTTAACTCCGATTATGCCATTCTCGTTCGTCTTTCGGATATGAGTACCCTTGGGTATAAAAATGCAGACGAGGTCATTTATCCCGCGTCCATGACGAAGATAATGACAGTCATTACGGCACTTGATTATATTGAGGATCTTGATGACGTTTACGTCGTAACCAAAAAGGTCTTGAACACTGTTCCGTATAACGCGTCAACCGCATATCTTTCAATTTATCTTGAAAACGGCGATAATACGGTAACTGTGAGAGATCTGCTCTACGGAATTGCATATCGCTCGGGCGCGGATTCGGTAATGTGTCTTATTGATTATTTTGGTCTTACTGTTGATGGATTCGTTGAGTTGATGAACAAAAAGGCAATAGAGATAGGACTTAAGAATACCCATTTTGGCGGCGCTATAGGTATGGATGCAGAGGAGAACCAAACGACCTGTCGCGATATGGCGGCTATAATGGCTTATGCGATGGAAAACGAGTATGCACGTGAGTTCTTCTCGGGCGGAAAGCACCCACTCGATTTTATTGAGGGCTATAGCTACTATCATTCAACGCTTGATACGCTTCTTGGAAACATGTTTACAAATGCAGAAAGAGTGCTTGGCAGCGATTATACGATTCTTGCGGCTAAGAGCGGACTTGAGACTAATGCGGGCTATTGTCTTGCTTCTTACATAAGAAATGATACGACGGGCGAGCTTTTCGTGCTTGTTACCGCCCACGCAGACAGATCTGACGAATATCCGCCTGCAAGAAATCCCATTCTTGACATGGTGAAGATATTTGATTATTTGGAACCTTAATTTTTTACATAAAAAACATATTTTTTCGAAAAATAACTTTACAAGCGCGAGAAAAAGTGATATACTTTTTCCGTTAAAATCCTAAATCCAAAGGAGATAAGAATATGAGCCGTACAATAGGTACAGTTTCCCGCGGTGTGAGAGCGCCCATTATCAGAAACGGCGACAATATCGCCGAGATAGTAACAAATTGTATTCTTGAAGCATCAAGAGAAGAAAATATTGAGATAAGAGATCGTGACGTCGTTGCTATGACGGAAGCTATCGTTGCGCGCGCGCAGGGTAACTATGCGTCAGTTAACGATATTGCCGCAGATATAAGAGCAAAGTTCGGCGGAGAAACGGTGGCAGTAATTCTGCCCATTCTCAGCAGAAACAGATTTTCGGTTTGTCTTACAGGTATTGCGAGAGGCGCGAAGAAGATCGTGCTTATGCTTTCATATCCCTCTGACGAGGTGGGAAATCACCTTGTTTCGCTTGACAAGGTTGACGAGATGGGAGTTAACCCCTACAGCGACGTTCTTACGCTTGAAAAATACAGAGAGCTTTTCGGCTATGAAAAGCACCGTTTCACAGGCGTTGACTACGTTGAATTTTATGAAAAGCTCATTCGCGCAGAGGGTGCGGATTGTGAGATAATCTTTGCAAATGATCCTCGCGCAGTTCTTCCTTATACAAAGAACGTTCTTACCTGCGATATTCA
>CAZLIB010000061.1:0-6890 GCA_964559465.1 uncultured Lachnospiraceae bacterium | reverse complement strand
CGATATCCTTTTCAGCCATTGTGAGTGCAACGGGACATTTAATGTTATGGATAGTGCCGTCACCCTTGCCGTAAGGAGTATATTCGTCACTCATATTGAGGGTTGCAAGCGCCCAGTCAAGATCGACAAGGTTTCTCTGCTTGAGTGTTTCTGCCATCCAAAGATCGTTCTGCTCTCTTGTGGGCTTATTTACCGTGTAAATGGTTGCATCCCAGATGGCAGTCATAGTTGCGGCATCGCCCTTTTCAAAGCAAGCAAGCGCGGGTGCTACCTGAATAGGATCGGCTCCCATTTCTTCCTTTGAGGAATAGGGCTCGCCTGTTGACTGGTAGTTCTCCTTTTTGAATACGGGGTATCCCTTAAGGCCTGCGCCCTCGATATCAAAGAACTTCTTAACCTTTTCGGGATATTTTGCGCAAAGCTTGAGTGAAACACCGCCGCCGTTTGACCAACCTACAAGATAAACTGCGCCAAGCTCGAGCGCGTCGATAAAGAGCGCAACGTCATCAGCAAGCTCTTCAAGTGTATCAAAACGGTTATTATAGCTGCTGTCGCCAAAGCCGCGAAGGTCAAGAGCAACGCATCTATACTTATCTTTTATACGAGTAATGAGGGGCTCATAATGAACAGAGCTTGACATATTGCCGTGTACCATAAGTACAACGTCACCCTGTCCCTCGTCAAGATAAGCTATTTCTTCTCTACCGATAGATATATATTTCTTTTCCATAGTATATCTCCTATAATTTAGATTTGAACAGGCTCGTCATCAAGATTTGTAAAGCCCAACGTAAGTGTGAGGAATGATTGCCAATCTTCATACATACTCGCGTGACCGGAACCGTTTATAGTTACATACACACTGCCCTTTATTTTCTCGTGAAGCATTATCTGTTCAGTTGGTGGAACAAGCCCGTCCTCAGAGCTTGAAATAATAAGTGTGGGACATTTTATCTCGCAAAGACGATCGGTGTAATCATAATCCCTTGAGCTGTCTGTAAGGCGTATAAGTGCCTCAAGCACGGCGGGATTTGAAAAATACGGAATGAGAGTTCCCTCTCGTCTTTCCATCCAAGCGGCCTCTTTTTCATAAAAGCCGGTGGAATAAATAACGGGAATTGTAGTGAGATAGTATGCAAGCCCATCTCCCGTTCTTGCAACTGCGTTCCAGCCGTCGCCTATCTTGCGAAGCCAATCGCTCGTTCTGCCGCAAGTGTTTGAAAGAACAAGTCTGCGCACTCTTTCGGGATGCTCGACCGCATACTGAATTGCTACCTCACCGCCGTATGAGATACCCATAATGCTGACCCTTTCATAAGGAAGAATATCAAGAAGCGCGTCAAGCAATCTCACCTGTATAGCGTGGGTATAGCTCTCTGTCATACGGGAGCTTTGTCCTTGATCTAAAAAATCAACAAGGATTGCTATATTATTCTTAGAAAGATTTTTCATCATGGGCTTCCAGCTATTCGTGGACATCATTATTCCGTTGAGAATAAGAAGCGGCTCGCCACTCTCACCGTGTATCTCATAATAGACCTTATAGCCTTCAAAATCAAAGAATGCCATAACCCTCTCCCATTAGCCGGCAATAATGCCAAGCGCGATCGCTTCCTTAGTGAGCTGCTCTCTGAAATCGGGATGTGCAACGGATATGATGCGCTTCGCTCTTTCTTCCATTGCTGTACCGCGAAGGTTTACTGCACCATATTCAGTAACGAGCCAGTCGATATCGTTTCTGGAAAGAGAAACTGCTGCTCCCTGCTTAAGCAGAGGAACGATCTTAGATGTTTCCGTTCTTTCGCCTGTTACTTTATTCTTAACCATGGCGGTGGAGTAAAGGGCAATGATGGATTTGCCGTTCTTGGATTTTTGTGCACCGATCGCTGTATCTGCCTGTCCACCCGTACCTGAGAACTGAACATGACCGATGGACTCAGAACAGCACTGACCGAACAGGTCGATCTCGATTGTAGAGTTAATAGAAACCTGATTATCATTTTGAGAAATTGTGTGAGGATCGTTTACATAAGCACCGTCCATTATGCAAACTGCGGGGTTATCGTCAATAAAGTCGTAAAGCTCTTTTGTACCCATAGCGAATGCCGCAACCATCTTGCCCTGATGTGTCTGCTTACACTTACCTGTGATAACGCCCGCTTTTGCAAGCTTAACCATACCGCTTGTGAGCATTTCAGTATGAACGCCAAGATCCTTTTTATCCATAAGAGAAGCCGCAACTGCATTGGGAATACCACCGATACCAAGCTGAATGCAGTCACCGTCATTTATCATAGAAGCGATAGTCTTACCAATGATAAGGTCCTTTTCATTGGGCTCTGCATCCGCAATCTCTGGAAGCTGATAATCACATTCAACAACGTAGTCAACGTCGTCAAGGTGAAGCTGAACGTCACCAAAGGTTCTTGGTGCATTGGGGTTGATCTCAAGGATGACTGTTTTTGCTTCCTTGATCATTGCCATTTCGTATGTATTTGAAGTGGAGAGGGACACGTATCCGTGCTTGTCGGGCATTGAAGCAATTCCAACGTAAATATCGGGCTTACGATAGCAAAGACGCTTAAATGATGCAAGGTGGAGGTGATTATAAATAAAGCTTATGTTTCCGTTTGCATGCGCCTTTCTGAGCACGGGAGTATAGAACCAGCCCTCAGTTCTAAATACATCCTTATAGGCAGGATTTACCATAAATTCATAAGCGCCCATAGGAAGACAGTTGCTCACCATAACGTTCTTAACGTCACCTGCAATAGTGTGAAGATTCGTCATAAATTCTCTACCCTCTGCACAGCCAAGGCCTGTTACGATATAATCTCCTGACTTTACGAGAGCGAGAGCTTCGTTAATTGATACGTATTTTGCCATAATTTTTTCTCCTTTACAGGTAAATAATTTTTTATATTTAAATCGCGATGTGCGAATTGTTTTCGAAGTTATATATTTTAGATATTTAAGTAAGTTAATTAAAAAAATTGTATCCTTATTTTTTAAGGGGAGTTCCCCGCCCAAAAGGGCGGGGATATATCAATTGAATTATTCAGAAATATACTGCCAAAGCTCGTCGATCGTCTGAAGTCCTACGAACGGAGCGCTTGCAGCTACGTGATCGTCTGTTGCAGCATCACCAAATATATCTTTGTTAGCAGTATCCACAAACACTGCTGCAGAGAACTTTTCAACGCCTGTTCTTGCGCCGTTTGCATAGGAGATAGTTCCTGCCATTGCAACGGGAAGCTCAACTGTTTCCATAATCTCAACAAGGTTAGCTCTTGTAAGCTCCTTGCCACTCTTTTCAAGCTCCTCAAGTGCATCACAGAAAAGTCTGCCTGCGATATATCCCGCAAGTGCATAAGCATTGTAGCTCATGCCCCAAGCGGTGCCCTTGTTCTGAGTATATGCATATTCGAAGATCGCCTCAGCTATCTGCCAATATTCTTCAGTAAAACCAACAACACCGTTGCCGTAAACATCTGCATTCTGCATCTTATAGGATCTAAAAAGAGGTGTGTCTTCATTATAAACATAAGTTGTAGAAGTTACGTCAAGCCAACCCTGAGCGTAAATAACCATCTTGGACATGATCTCCAGTCCTGCCTGTGTAAGAGTGTCACCACCGTTAAGAACACTTGCATCTGCATTATTATAGGTTGTAAGAACGTTACCATTGAAGTTAGCCACTGCAAGCGCATTGAGTGCAGCAACAAAAGCATCACCTGAAACTGTAATGATAACTGTATCACATCCCTGTGAAACGATATTTGTCGCAGCTGCGCTGAAATCTGTACCTGCTATATCCTGGTATACAATGTTGTTCTTCTTGGATGCAGGGAGTTTTTCTGCTTCAAGCTTGATACCGTTAAGAATACCCTGAGATGCTTCGTCAGCGGTAGAAATTACGGCTACCTTCTTTGCGCCAAGACCGCCTGTGAGTGTTTTTCCATCTGCCATAAGAGTATCTGCAAATGCGCGAACGATGAGAGAACGGCCCTCAGTCATATTAAGGGGCTGTACGGGGAAGATGGATCTGTCGCCGTCGCTTGTAGCGTTGTCATTGTAAAGTGCATCAATACCTGCAGCCGCATAAATCATAGGCACACAGTTCTGCTTGAGAATATCAAGGTTGTTTGTAACCGCATAACCGCCGCAGTTACCAACGATCGCAAATACTTCATCTTCAAAAATAAGCTTTTCCATCAAGGAAGCAGCATCGGAGCCAACGCTTCCGTCATCATAGTGCTTAAGTGCCACTGTTTTTCCATTGAAGCCGCCGTTTTTGTTGTACTCTGCAAAAGCAGCTTCAATACCAAGCTTAAAGGGTACACCGATCTTTGCTGTGTTACCCGTTGTTGGAGCAGTATTACCTACGTAGATAACATCGCCCTCATAAACCTCTGTGCTAAGTGTTGCAGCAGGGCCGTCGCATGCAGTAAGCGGAACAAGGCAGAAGATCGCCACGAGCGCCAAAGCAATAAGTTTTGTTAAAATGTTTTTCATGTTTTTTCTCCTTTTTTAGTATTTATAAGATAAAAAGTATTTTATAAATAGAATTTAGGGGTGTTTAACCTCCAAGATATGCGGCTATAAGACGCTCATCCTTAATAAGATCGCTCGCCTTACCGTGCATACTTATCTTACCAAGCTCAAGCACGTATGCATAGTCAGCTATCTTAAGGGTGGAAAGAGCATTCTGCTCAACGATAAGGATGGTCGTTCCCTCTTCCTTGATTTTAAGAAGGGTGTTAAAGATATCCTTTATCAAAAGCGGAGCAAGTCCCAAGGACGGTTCATCAAGAACCAAGATCTTAGGAGAACCCATAAGTGCGCGTCCTATGGCAAGCATCTGCTGTTCACCGCCCGAAAGGGTTGAGGATTGCTGCTTTGCGCGCTCTTTAAGTCGGGGGAAAAGAGTGTATACTCTCTCAAAGTTTCTGGCAAGCTCTTCCTTGCTCTTAATATTGTATGCGCCAACACGAAGATTTTCCTCAACGGTAAGACCGATGAGAACGAATCTTCCCTCAGGGGACTGCATTATTCCCTGCTTTGCAATAGCATGTGCAGGCTTACCTGCAATATTCTTGCCTTCAAATATAATTTCGCCCTCTGTTGGCTTAAGAAGTCCGGAGATAACCTTAAGGGTAGATGTCTTTCCCGCACCGTTTGCGCCGAGAATTGCAACTATCTTTCCCTCCTCGACTGAAATGTCGATACCCTTGATAGCT
Source organism: uncultured Lachnospiraceae bacterium (assembly GCA_964559465.1). GTDB lineage: Bacteria > Bacillota > Clostridia > Oscillospirales > CAG-272 > RGIG4608. The sequence continues at coordinate 1,650 of CAZLIB010000061.1, read as the reverse complement.
GCGATGGCACCGTAATTAAGCTTGAGATTCGTTATTTTAAGAATTTCACTCATATTACTCCTCCTCCGCAACGCCAAGATATGCTTCCTGGACTGCTCTGTTGTTCTGTATCTCCTCAGTTGTACCGATGCCGAGCATCTGACCGAAGCTTATCGCACATACTGTATCACAAACACTCATTACAAGACTCATATCATGCTCAACGAGAAGAATGGTCACGCCGAACTCATCTCTGATTTTGCGGATCGTTTCGGTAAGCTCTGCAGTTTCGCTGTCGTTAAGACCTGCCGCCGGCTCATCCATAATGATAAGCTTTGCGTCAGCCATAAGAGCACGTGCGATCTCAACCTTTTTGAGAATACCGTACGGAAGTCCCATAGCATACCAAGCGGCATAATTTTCAAGGCCCATAAACTTAAGTATTCTCATCGCTTTAGCGCGGAGAAGCTTCTCCTCCTTTTTGAGAGAAGGAAGACCCATCATATGTCCGAAGAAGCCTGTTTTATAGCTTCTTGTCGCAGCAATAAGAAGGTTGTCAAGCACAGATATCTCTTTTACAAGCTCGATATTCTGGAAGGTTCTGCCGATACCCTGAAGAATGATATCGTGAACCTTAAAGGAGCGAAGGTCAACGACCTCACCGTATTTGTTTTCAAAATACATATCTCCGCCCGTTGCGTCGTAAAAGCGTGTGATACAGTTGAAGACCGTGGTTTTACCCGCACCGTTTGGACCGATAAGACCGAATATCTCGCCCTTTCTTACGTTGAAGGTAAGATCATCAACCGCCTTAAGACCGCCAAAGTACATTTTAAGTCCCTTGACCTCAAGTATAACGTCTTTTGGAAGCACTTTCTCATTAGAAGCTTGCGCCTTGATTTTAGCTATATCAGCCTCAAGCTTTGCGATCTTTTTCTCAAGAGCCTTCTTGTCCTTGGCTATAAGCTTTCCGTATTTCATCTGAAGCTCTGCTTCGTAAAGATAATACTGTCTTTCAAGCTCGCTTCTGTGGCTTGTATAGGGGGAGGCGTAGGTCACCCTTTGCTTTGAGAGAAACTTTGCCATACTCTTTTCAAGTGTAGCAATATATTTTTCTCTCTTTTTGTTAAGGGCATCCATCTGCTGTTGGCGTTTTTCAAGAACAGAGTCAAACGGTTGACCGTTTTTGACCAGCTTAAATATTTTCTTTACCGCGCCATGATTTATCGCCCTTTGCTTCATATACGCCTTAACGTCATATTTCTGAAGCTTTTCTTCAAGGACAAACTGTGCGTACTCCCTTTTATCGCACGCCTTAAAGGCAAGCTTTTCAAGGGATTTATTGCCCTTTATCAAAAAGGCGTTCAGCTTTTTCTCAACAATCTCTTCATATTTTGAATCGATAGTGAGCAGCTCCTCTCGACAGAAATCAAGATTCTTGCGTAATTTTATAAGCTTTGTCTGATTCAAGGAGTTTTGTTTAGCCAAGATCTTTGCCATATTTATCCTCCTTGATCTTTCTCATACGAGATTTTATCTTCACCTTTGCTTCAAGAAGAAGCTGTGCAAGTCCACCCGGGAAAAACATTACTATCACGATTACCAAAATACCCGAAGCAAGCGTAATTATCAAAGGGTTCTTTGCAAGAAAAGGAATCTGGTTGAAGATTA
>CAZLIB010000060.1:1757-6912 GCA_964559465.1 uncultured Lachnospiraceae bacterium | reverse complement strand
ATGGCTGCCCATAAGCTCCACGGGGCAGATTATACTCTTTGACGAGTTCTTTCCGCTCACGGTAGGAGCTGACATTCACCCCGATTTTCCCGCGGAATTTATGTCAATGTTCGAGGTCGTCGTTCAGCTCGGCGCGATAATGGCGGTCGTGGTGCTGTTTTGGAACAAGCTCTGGCCCTTTTCAAAAACAAAAAGCGCAGAAGAAAAGCGCGCCGTGTGGCAGACCTGGTTCAAGGTCTGCGTAGCAAGTATTCCCGCCGCGCTTGTTGGAATCGTTCTTGACAAAATAGTTGAAAAAGCAACGAGCAAGGACATTGACGGTTGGCTCTATAACGGCACGGTCGTTGCGCTGATGCTTATAATTTACGGCGTTTTGTTTATTCTTATTGAAAAAAGAAATGCGAAAAGGGTGGCGGCAGTTACCGATATTTCGCAAATTTCATATAAAAACGCGCTCCTTATGGGCGTATTCCAAATGCTTGCGATAATCCCGGGAACTTCGCGCTCGGGCGCGACAATTCTCGGCTCAATGCTTATAGGATTTTCGCGCACCTGTGGGGCGGAATTCTCGTTTTTTATGGGAATTCCCGCAATGGTGGGCGGATCGCTTATAAAAACGCTTGGATTTTTTGAATTTGTGGGGGGAGAGAACTCGCTCGGCGTTTCACTTGATGTTCCGTTTGAAGCGTGGTTGATCCTCGCCGTTGCGACCGTTGTTGCCTTTGCGGTGTCGATGGTGGCAATAAAATTTCTTATGAATTTTGTCAAAAAGCACTCGTTTGCGCCGTTCGGTGTGTACCGAATAATACTTGGCGCGGTGGTGCTTGCGTATTTTTTGGCAAGATAGTTGGATTTGGATTGAGTTTTTGAGAAGGTCATAAAAAAGTTACAAAGAAAATACCTTCTTTTTCGAGAAAAAGAAGCAAAAAGCTTTTAATCAGCTATCGCAGACAAACCTCGCACAAATCGTGTCGCGCGCACCTTGCGCCACGACACATAACGACTTTCTCGATACCTCGAAAATCTGTGATTTGCTACCATCTTAATAAACGCCTTGTTGGTGCTATTCTGATATTTGTGCAATGAGTTACTTTGTATGAACGGGGAACTCCCTCCGAGTTTTCCTAACGCAAGTTACTTTCGATTTGTTTGAGAGTTGGTTTAGATAATTCGGCTACAAGTTGTATATTGTTGTAGGGACAGGCGTCCTCGACTGTCCGTTTTATAGGTCAATAACTTTTTCAAGAAAAAATGTAAGTCTTTCTTCTATTCAAAGCCGTGATGATATTTAATTAATCATTGTCGCGGACAGTCGAGGACGCCTGCCCCTACGGATTTGTGTAAACGAGTAAATTTAGTTTTTTTCTCCGCGCAAGATTCTATCGCTTCGCTCCAGAATGACAAGCGCGGGTTTAAGGTTCGCTCAAACCAATGCTATAAAAGCTTTTTGGTTCTTTTTCCCGAAAAAGAACAACTTTACTTTGTAACCTTTTAAAAACATCTTATCTTTGCAACCACAAGGAGAAGAAAATGGATAAATTAAAAATCGCATACCCGATAATAGTTGAGGGTAAATATGACAGAGAAAAGCTCCTTTCGCTTTGCGAGGGATTAATAATAAAGACCGACGGCTTCGGGGTTTTCAAAAAGAACGAGAAGGCGGCGCTTATTCGCGCGCTTGCAAAAGAGAGCCCTATAATCGTACTGACGGACAGCGACGGCGGCGGAAGGGTGATACGCTCGCACGTGAGCGCGCTCGTGCCGAAGAATAAGCTTATTCAGCTATATATTCCAAGGATCGAGGGCAAGGAAAAGCGCAAGAGCGAGCCGTCGAAAGAGGGAATACTTGGCGTTGAGGGAATGGAGAGCGAGCTTTTATACGATCTTCTTTTGCCGTTTTCCGACGCTTCGGGTGACGCAGCGGCAGCGGAAAAGCTGAAAAAGATAGTTCAAAACCCCTTATCAAAGGTCGATTTTTACGTTGACGGTCTCACGGGCGGTGAAAATTCGTCCGCAAAACGCGACGAGCTTGCGCGCAGGTTCGAGCTTCCCGAGGGAATGACACCCAACGCGCTGCTTGAGGCGCTAAAGGTGGTTGCGACTTACGAAGAATATCTTTCCGCGGTGGGAAGAGATATACAAAAATGATAATATTGGAGAAAAAATATGTACTCTAAAATATACAGTGCAGGAATAACGGGCATTGACGGCTTTATCGTGACGGTCGAATGCTCGGCGAGAAACAGAATACCCGAATTTGATCTTGTCGGCTTGCCCGACATGGCGGTAAAGGAAGCAAAGGAGCGCGTTCGCAACGCGTGCGCCAACAGCGGAATACAGTTTCCCGTGGCGGCATTGACCGTCAACCTTGCCCCCGCGGACAAAAAGAAAGAGGGCTCTGCGCTTGATCTGCCCATACTTTTGGCAATCTTGAAGGCAGGCTCGGTCATTTTGCCCGAGCGCGACCTCTCAAAGAAATGCTTTGTAGGTGAGCTTTCGCTCTCGGGCGAGGTGAGGGGCGTTCGCGGTGCGCTCTCGATGTGCGTAGCGGCACGCGACGCGGGATTTGAGGAATTTTACGTTCCCGAGGTCAACGCGGACGAGGCTGCGGCAGTCGAGGGAATAAGCGTTATCGCAGTAAGCAACATACGCGACCTCGTCAGCCATCTCAACGGCAATTTCGATATGGAACCCCAAAAATACGACACAAGCAGATTCAAGCAGAGCGTTCGCACATATTCCTTGGATTTTTCCGACGTAAAGGGACAAGCCCTTGCCAAGCGTGCAATGGAGATCGCGGCGGCGGGCTCGCATAACATTCTTTTGATCGGACCGCCCGGAACGGGCAAATCAATGCTTGCAAAGCGTTTGCCCTCAATTTTGCCCCCTCTCACCTTTGACGAGGCGATCGAGAGCACTAAAATATATTCGATTTCAGGCTCACTCAAGGGCGGCGAGTCGCTTCTTTGCTCGCGTCCGTTCCGTTCACCCCACCACACGATGAGCGCAGCAAGTCTGGTGGGCGGCGGCGCAAATCCGCAACCGGGAGAGGTATCGCTCGCACACAACGGTGTCCTTTTCCTTGACGAGCTTCCCGAATTTCCAAAGCAGGTAACGGACACGCTCCGCCAACCCCTCGAGGACGGCAGAGTCACGATCACCCGCGCGCTTGCGAAGGTGACCTTCCCCTGCAACTTTATGCTCGTTGCGGCTATGAATCCCTGCCGTTGCGGCTATTTCGGCCATCCGACAAAGCCCTGCACCTGCAAGCCCGACGACGTTAAGCGCTACATATCAAAGATAAGCGGCCCGCTTCTTGACAGAATAGATATTCAGATAGAATTGCCATCGCTTACCTATAGCGAGATTTCATCCGATACAGAAGCCGGGGAAAGAAGCGAAACCATCCGCAAACGTGTGAGCGAGGCAAGAGAATTCGCCATGGCACGAATGACACGGGAAGGGAAGAAGCCAAAGGCGAATGCCGATCTTGACGCGGCGGAGATAAAGAAGCTCTGCCCGATGGACGAGAGTGCGGATTTGATACTCAAATCGGCATACGATTCGCTCGGACTTTCCGCGCGCGGCTATGACCGCATCCTTCGCGTTGCAAGAACTATTGCCGACCTTGATAAGAGCGAGATAATTCAAGCGCAACACATAGCCGAGGCGATCCAGCTTCGCTCCCTCGATAAGAAATATTGGGGTTAACAGCCTCTAACATTCTCAAAGCACATTTTGAAAAAGTATGCCATAATAATAAAACCTTTCTCTTTCTTGTAGTTTTTAGCAACAAAAACGTAGTATATGGGTGAAAGGAGGTCGAGCAGATGAATGATGAAAGAATAATCGAACTGTTTTTTGAACGGTCCGAGCAAGCCATCAATGAGTTGGATGGCAAGTACGGTAAAGTATTTCATTCGGTATCGTACAATATTCTCGGCAATAGAAGCGATGCCGAGGAATGTGTAAACGATGCCTACCTTGGAGCTTGGAATGCCATTCCACCCGCCAAGCCAAATCCATTGCTTGCGTTTGTTTGTAAGATCGTAAGGAATATTTCACTCAAACGCTACAAACAAAACATCGCCGCCAAACGAAACAGCTCTTACGATGTTGCCATGGAAGAGCTTGAAGATTGTCTTTCTTCTTCGACCACCATTGAAGATGAAATTGCAGAGCAAGAGCTAACGGGGATCATAGAATCGTTCCTTGATTCGCTCTCAAAGGAAAATCGTGTCATTTTTCTTCGCCGCTATTGGTTTTCCGATACTTATGCTGACATCGCAAAGCAAGTCGGACTTACTGAAAAGAATGTATCTGTTCGTCTAACAAGGCTTCGCAAAGAATTGCGAGAGTATCTATCAGAAAGAGGAGTTTTATTATGACTACAAAAAAGTTTTCAAGCGCACTTGGCAACATCGGCGAAAGCTACGTCGATGAAGCAGTAAATTATACCCCAAAAAGAAAAAAGAACAGTTGGGTGAAATGGGTGTCTGTCGCGGCTTGTATTTCCCTCATCGTAATGGGCGGTATTTTCGGCAGCCTATTTTATTATCCAGATACACCCGATGTCCCCAAAAGCAACATCACATCGTATTTTGTAATAACTGCTCACGCCGCGAATGGGGAGTCAACCGATTTGACACTTGCTGACGGTTGCTTCAATTCCGCGCCAGCACAAGAGGGTAACGGATTCGGTGTGGATATGCCACTGTTTTGTTTTGATGTTAAGCCATCAGATCTCGAAAATAATGAAGCGGTATACGAACGGTTTGATATATCCATCTCCTACAACGGAACTACTGTTAGTGTTACTGATAAGGACGAACACGTTCAGTTGAGATATCTTATCCCAACGCCGAACTCAAATGAATCTTGGTCTTACTCAATTACGGGTTGGTTCGCTGAACCGACGGATATTATAGTTCATATCCTCGATAAAGAAAGCCGCGAAATTGTTGAAATTATCACTGTGAACGTAAATTATTTAGCAGACAAGCAAGAGTACGAGCTTAAAGTAACGAACTTAACCACCAAGTTTTCCGAACAAAAGGAAGCCGTTAGTGCGCTTAATTTCCTTGTGTCTTATTTCGTTAACAGAGGGTATGTAACGAACTACCCCGAATGGTTCGGCGGCTGTTATATCGAGAAA
>CAZLIB010000060.1:0-1657 GCA_964559465.1 uncultured Lachnospiraceae bacterium | reverse complement strand
CAGAGGGTATGTAACGAACTACCCCGAATGGTTCGGCGGCTGTTATATCGAGAAAAATAAATTGCATATAAAGTTAGTGTCTCCTTCAGATGAAGAAATGAAAAATATATCTCAGATACTTGCTCCATTCGATGATGTGATTGTTTATGAAAATGCAGAAATGTCTATGTCCGAATTACAAGCACATGCCGATAAAACTGCTAAAGAACTAATGGAGAACGAGTATGCGGTTACTTCTTGGTATGTTGACAGTATTACAGGCAATATTATTATATCTGTTTTAGAAAAAGACTTTGAAGCCGTCACAAAATGGATTAATACCGCTGCGGAAAACGGCAACGCACCTAAAATTGTAATCGAGATCGGTGAATATATAGATCTTGAAAAACAAACGATAGAGTTTTGTGCAGAGCCTATTTTTGAAAACGGTGCAATATCTTGGATGTATTCAATAAATGTGAAAATTGATAACGGAAAGATCTATTTGAACGAAATTCTATATGATCAAGTTTCATATGTTGAAGACATGAAATTGGATTGGGGCACACCTTTGTCAGGTAATAATAGGCTAGAAATGATGATAGAGGCTATAGGCAAGATAAACAGCCAAAAAGGATGTTATATATTGGAAACCACAAGCGTAAGCAAATACGGAAAAATAGCTATGTATGTCATTGGTGATACGTACTATTTCATTCGGTTTTACGATAATGGACAAGTAATGAGAGTCCATTCGGGAACAGTTCAATGATATATTACATAAAAAAGCATCCCGACGCGGCGCGTCGGGATCTTCTATTTTTGCTCGGTTATCATTTTATTAAGCTCGGAGAGGGCGTCGGAAAGGCCGCCGATGCGGTCGATAAGGCCGCAAAGCACCGATTCCTTGCCGTCAAGCACCGTTCCGACATCAGTCGCAAGCATATCGGGGCGCATCATCATTTCATTAATTCTCTCGGGCGTTGCGCGACTGTTTCGGCAGATGAAATCGACTATCCTCTTTTGCATATCGGAAAAATAATTATAGGTCTGCGGAGCGCCCACCACGAGTCCGTTTACGCGGACGGGGTGTATCGTCATTGTCGCGCTTGGCACGATGAAGGATTTTTTAGCCGCAACCGCAAGTGGCACTCCGATCGAGTGTGAGCCGCCGATAACAAGCGAAACCGTGGGCTTTTTCATCGACGCTATCATCTCGGCAATTCCAAGTCCTGCCTCAACGTCGCCGCCCATCGTGTTTAGCACGATAAGGACACCGCGCACATCCTCGCTCTGCTCAATGGCGACAAGCAGGGGAATAACGTGCTCATATTTCGTAGTTTTTTGGTTCTGATCGCTTGAATAGTGCCCCTCAATCTGCCCGATTATCGTTAGGGTTTGTATTCCGTTTTCTTTTGGTGCGCCCACGCTCGCACCGAGCTCCCTTATCTCTTCAATTTTCTCGCTTTTTTCGATTTCTTTATTTTCTTCCATTAATTTGGCTCCTTGAGTGGATGGTTTTTGTGTTTCAAATTTAGATTTATCGTGCGCATTGTTAGCACAAACCAAGCGATAAAAGGTTTTCGTCCACCTTTTGCAAAAGGTGGCGCCCGCCGCGCAGGTGAATACGCCCATTTTCTTTTTGCAAAGCTTTTTCTTTTGGGGCTACCTTCTCAAA
>CAZLIB010000059.1:2034-6973 GCA_964559465.1 uncultured Lachnospiraceae bacterium | reverse complement strand
GTTCCCGAGATCATGATTCCTCTCGTTGGCGACGTTAAGGAGCTTAAGTACGTTAAGAGCGTAGTTGTTGCTACCGCTGATGCTGAAATCGCAGCTGCTGGCGTTAAGCTTGACTACGAGGTTGGTACAATGATCGAGATTCCCAGAGCTTGTCTCACAGCTGACGAGATCGCAGCTAACGCAGACTTCTTCTGCTTCGGTACAAACGACCTTACACAGATGACATACGGCTTCTCTCGTGACGACGCAGGTAAGTTCCTCAATGCTTACTATGATGCAAAGATCTTCGAAAACGATCCTTTCGCTAAGCTTGACCAGACAGGTGTTGGTAAGCTTATGAATATGGCTGTTACACTCGGCAGACCCGTTAATACTAACCTTCACGTTGGTATCTGCGGCGAGCACGGTGGCGACCCCACATCCGTAGAATTCTGCCATAACATCGGTCTTGACTACGTATCTTGCTCACCCTTCCGTGTGCCGATCGCTCGTCTTGCTGCTGCTCAGGCTGCTATTAAAAGCAAATAATTAATTGCTGATATAAAAATTGCCCTCGCGGTTATCCGCGAGGGCTTTTTGTTTATTAAATAAATAATATCCAAATTAGCTTTGAAACTATATGCACGCCACCGTGCGCAAGCATTGCATAATGTATTCCGTATTTTCTATATAGCCTGCCAAATAATAAACCGAAGCCGCCGTTCATTACAAAGCATCGTATAAGAATCATGGGAGTAATACCAATCGTAGTAACAGTTGCAGGAAGATGACCTGCCGCGAAAAGTAGAGCTGCTATAATATTGGCTATGATAAGAATTGTATTATTCATCTCATCCTTTTTAGCAACCTTTTGGATTATGAATGCGATCAAGGACATAAAGAACAACCGCAGCATAACCTCTTCAATTACGGCGCCGTAAGTTACGGATGCAATAATATATTCAAAAGTTGGTTTTATTGCATAGCTGTCTTTTATAACTTCCGAGAAGCTTCCAAATATCAGTACATCAAGGAGAATAAATGCTGCGCCGCCCACAAGGCTTACTAAAACCAATTCAATATTTCCCTTTTTATTGAACGTCACGTTTCGCCAAAGTCCGATTTTCCTTGCAAGGATTTTTCCCATAATCCCTAAGATCAAAGCATAACTTAGGGTTTGGATAGTTGTTATTATAATCAGCACATCAATGCTTCCTACCTGTACTAAGACCTCATCGAGCATCTCTTGAGTAAGAATTTGTACTGAATACAGTGCTGTAAAATAACCGCCGACAAGACCGAAAACAGCAAGAAAAATGAGATATTTAAGATTAGTCTTTATTAGTTCCTTCATTCTCTTTTTTCCTCTCATCACGGTAAACAGTATATGCATAAACCATAATTATTGGTATTGAAATTAACACTGAACCAAGCAAAATCAGAATAGATACAAATTCCGTTGCAAAAATTGTACAAACAATTGATACAATTCCCGCAATCATCATAACGTAGCTTGCAAAACGATTGGATTTAATCCACGTCGTATCATTATAAAGAGTCCAAGGAAAACGAAAACCTATTGTGCTGTTTCTTCTTGTTTTGGGCATATAGTTGCCCATAACAATAAATACAACACCCATTGTGATACAAACAGCTCTAATTACGTCAAATTCGGGAAGATTCTTTTCGGGATATACCTGAGAATATGAACTATACAAGAAAAATACATTCATAACCAAGAACAAAAGAAGCATTACCCACGTCACAATTTTAAGCACACTAAGGTTTGATCTTATCTCTGATTTTTGCTTGTCTGAAATATCTTTATTTAGTCTGCTTGTATAAAATTTTGAAATTCCTTCGAACATAAACAGACAGGCTATCGCCATAATGGGCATAATGAGCATCTCATACTTGGAGCCCCATCTGTCTGCAATACCGTTTATGTCAAAATGCACGGGTATTGTATCGGGGAAAATAAAAAGCATAATAATTGTAGAAGCTAAAGTCAATAATGCTAATATCCATTTCATAATTTTCATTTATTATTACCTCCAAACTGTTGAATCCATAAAATTAATTCTTGAAAGACTGTGGCATTGATCTCATAGTAAATAAAGTTCTTGTGCTTATATTCCATGACAAGATCTGCGCCCTTCAGTTGTTTTAAGTGATATGAAAGTGCCGCAGGTGTTATGTTGAGTGCTTCTGCTATCTCACCCGCACTCATTCGCCCGGCCTTAAGCATAATAAGTATCTCTCTTCTCTGCTCGTCGGCAAGAACCTTAAAAATGTTGTTTTCTCCCATATTCCCTCCTATTTCAAATTTTCTTTAAATAGATTATAGCAGAGAGATATTCATTTGTCAATAGGTATTTAAAAATAATTTTAAATAGTTTTTTGGTTGACATTATTAAAATTTGATATATAATGGTCTTATAGCATATCTTGAGGTGAATATATGGAAAAACAAATTAAAATTTGCTATATTGGTGGCGGCTCAAAGCTATGGGCGAGAATATTTATGGCAGATCTTGCAGTAGCCGAGGGACTTTCGGGTGAGATCGCACTGTATGACATAGATATTGAAGCTGCAAAGCGAAACGCGAGGATTGGTGGACATATAAATAATAATCCTAACACGATTTCCAAATTTGAATATATAGTATACGAAGATATTGACGAAGCTCTTAAAAATGCAACGTTTGTTATTATTTCAATACTTCCCGGAACGTTCAAGGAAATGAGAAGCGACGTTCACGCTCCCGAAAAATACGGTGTTTATCAATCAGTTGGTGACACAGCAGGCCCAGGCGGTGTGCTTCGTGCAATGAGAACTGTTCCGATCTATGAAGAATTTGCAAGCAAGATCAAAGAGATATGCCCGAACGCTTGGGTAATAAATCTCACAAATCCAATGAGCATCTGTACTAAAACATTATTCGATGTTTTTCCTGATATCAAGGCATTTGGTTGCTGCCACGAGGTATTTCACGCGCAGGAGCTTTTGACTGTGGTTCTTAATGATATCAAGGGCATCAAGGTCGACAGAAAGGACATATATACCGATGCGTGCGGTGTAAATCATTTCACCTGGATTACTAAAGCTAATTACGGAAATATCGACCTTCTTTCCCTTCTTCCCGAATTTATGGATAAATATTATGAGGAAGGCTATTATGAGCGCGAGGGTGCGGATAGATTTGCCTTCAAATACGATCCCTTTGCATATGGAAACAAGGTAAAGTTTGATCTGTTTAACCGATTCGGTGCTTTGGGCGCTGCTGGTGACCGCCACCTTGCGGAATTCGTTCCGAATGATTGGTATTTAAAAGATCCCCAAACAGTCAAGGAATGGCAATTTGGTCTTACAACTATAGATTATCGAGAAAAGCGCCAAGATGAACGCATAGCGGAAACAATTGAAATGGCAGAAGGACGAAAAGAATTCCCCATATCAAAATCGAGCGAGGAAGCAGTTGATCTTATGAAAGCACTGCTTGGCTTTAAGACAGTTGTGTCAAACGTAAATTTGCCAAACAAGGGTCAGATGTCACAAATGCCCATTGGCAGCATTGTTGAAACAAATTGCGTATTTTCCAATGATAACGTGTGCCCGGTTGTGTCTGCCCCTTTGCCTCAAGGCGCTTATGAGCTCGTTTACAGAGCTTGTATTAACGTTGACTACTGCTATAAGGCGATAAAAGAGAGAAATCTTGAAAAAATCTACTATTCCTTCAAAAATCAAGCGCTTTGCGATTCATTATCCGATAATGACTGTAGGGCACTATTTAAGGAAATGTGCTTAAACACTCGCGAATACTTGGATCCCTATTACAGCATTGATAGATATTTTGAATAAGAAGAGCTCCCGATATTTCGGGAGTTCTTTTGTGAACAAGAATAATTTTGTGCAATATCACTAATCTATTATTGTTGACAAGTCAACATTATGTGTGATAAAATGAATCTATCTACGTGAGTAGACAATTTTTCACAAAGGAGACAATATTATGTCTAGAAAAAAATTATCGGTTGCTACAAAACTAAAATATGCAGTCGGCGATTTTGGTATGGCGGTAGTTACCGCTATACTACAATTTGGTCAGAATAAATATTATACCGATACGGCGCTTATCGATCCTTGGGTCATAGGTCTCGCTATGCTTCTCGGTAAGATTACTTGGGACTTGGCTAATGACGTATTATTTGGATATTTGGAAGACAAGACAAAGTCCAAATGGGGTAAACGTCGTCCGTATCTTATATTTGGCGCACTTCCCTTTGCACTTTTCTTCTGGATCATGTTCTCGTTGCCGGTTTCCAAGGGAAATAAAGTGTTCGACTTTTTCCTGATTATCGTTACATTTATAGTATTTGATACTTTCCATACGCTAACGAATACAGCGTATTCTGCTATGACAGCTGAAATTACAGATGACTATGATGAAAGAACTTCATTAACTACATATAGAATGATATTTAGTGTAATAGGCTATCTTGCAGGTGCGGCTACATCTCTTATGCTTCCGGCTATGGTTGCTGATATGTTCTCATTGACAATTCAGCAGGGCTGGAGCTACGTTGCATTGGTAGTTGGTGTTCTTGCAGGTATAGCAATATTAATCCCCGGTCTTTTCCTTAAATATACTCCTGCTGTTGAGGATAAGCCTCCTCAAATGCCTCCCTTTAAAGCAATTTTCAGCACTCTAAAAAATAAACCTTTTGTTAGTTATCTTGTAGTTACAATGATTATGAGTATAAGTTTTACAATGGTTACAAGTATGCTTGGATATTATATTGACTCTTACCTCAAGATAGAAGGCATCATGGGTACTCTTATTATGATTGCCATGCTCGTCGTTCTTGGATTGTTCCTTGTTCCATGTGGTATGATTTCGAACAAGATTGGAAAGGCAAAGACTTATGCTCTTGGTTTGAGTATAGCATCTGTAGCATT
>CAZLIB010000059.1:0-2024 GCA_964559465.1 uncultured Lachnospiraceae bacterium | reverse complement strand
GTGTATTCTTCTTGCCGCAGGATTGTGGAATATGGATCTATATCCTTGCTGCAATTGCAGGCATGGGATTCTCTGCTCAATGGGTATGTCCTCATTCTATGATTCCCGACGTTATCGAATACGATGAGCTTGTAACAGGTGAACGACGTGAGGGTGTTTACTACGGTATGCAGGCAACTGCTACTAAGGTTACCGCTGCTCTTGCATCGCTTATCACAAACTGGGTATTGAGCTTTGCTAAATATGATGCTAAATTGGGATTGCAAAATCAACCTGAAAGCGCTCAGTTGGCTATCAGAATACTCTTTGCGCTCGTACCTGCTATATTCCTTCTTATTTGTGTTCCTCTTCTTATCAAATATCCCATTACTAAGGAATCGCACGCAGAAGTACTTAAACAGCTTGAAGAAAGACGAAAGAATCAGAAATGAAAATAACGATTATTGGTGCCGGTCTTGGTGGACTTACCTTTGGCGCACTTGCCGCAAAAGACGGTCACGAGGTTATAATATATGATAAAAACAGCACTCCCGGCGGTGTTGTAGCTCTTCTTGAGCATGATGGATACAAGTTTGAGCAAGGACCTTTGCTTATCGGAGATATGCTTGAGGGAGAATCCATTTATGAATTTTTAAACGATCTTGGCATACATCTTGATACCGTTCGAGCAGACAGAGATATTATCATGCCCGACTATGAAATGGTAACGCCAAAGGACTATAAAGGTCCATATTGGCGCCGTGAAAGATTGAAGGAGCTTTTCCCCGAGGAAGCAGATAATCTTGACAGATATTATAAGTTTTATGATGACGTAATGCATCTTAGATATCTCTCAACTCTCCCCCAAACTGCTATCAATAAGATCAAACTTGCACTCGCCTTTTTGAAGATCAAAAAATATGTTAATATGAATGCTGATGAGTTAACAAAATACTTCTTTAAGAGCGAAAAGATCAGAACGCTATACACCGGTATTCTTGCGGATTTCTGCGCAGATCCCTCCGAGGCTCAAGGTCTTGCCGTTGTATTTACTAACTTCGAAACCGCATTTGATAAGAGAATTCCATTAGATAAAAACGGTAAAAAGTATTATCCCGGATATTGCTATATTAAGGGTGGTTGCCAAAAGATACCCGAAGCACTTGCAGAATACATAATTTCACACGGTGGAAAAATTCAATATAATACTGTAGTTGAAAAGGTACTTGTCGAAGATAAGAATGTTAAAGGTATACGTCTTGAAAACGGCGATATTATTGAAAGCGATATGGTTGTAGGATGCGGTGCAGGTCGTGATTTCTTCTTTGATACGGTAGGTTCCGAGCATTTGAATGAGAATTACCTTAATATTCTTAATACCTTCAGACCTATGGAAGCTGTATTTATGCTTCATTTGGGTGTTGATATCGATCCTATGCAATATATGCGTTCTGCTCTTTCATATTGTTACGGCATGTACGACCTTCACGAAGCAACGGTTAAGTTAAGAACGGGCGTATATCACGAGGGTTATGACGGATACCTTCTCTTTGTTCCCTCACATCACGCACCGGAATTTGCACCTGAAGGCAAGCATTGTCTTACTATTTACACAGTTGCTCCCGACACTCTTAAAGAAGGTACTTGGGAAGAAAATAAAGAGGAATATGCAAAAACCCTCATTTCTCTTGCAGAAAAGCAGATTCCCGAGCTTTCAAAGCATATTACTACCATGAAAATAGTTACTGCTGATTATTACCGCGAGCTTACTCATATGAAAAAATGCTCATTTGGCGGTGTCGTTCCTATTTGGAATCAGCAAAATCCCACGCATATCACTCCCGTTGAAAATCTTATATTTGTAGGTCAACAGAGTGAGAATGCAGGCGGTCTTGGTAACGTTATCATGGGCGCTAAATCAGCTTACGAAAAAGCTTTTAAAGTCTAAAAAATAAACCCTGTGGTTTTCACCACAGGGTTTTTAATTTACAAATTATTTGTTTGTAAGCTTAGCGATTTCTTCAGCAAAGTTTTCTTCTCTCTTC
>CAZLIB010000058.1:0-6983 GCA_964559465.1 uncultured Lachnospiraceae bacterium | reverse complement strand
CTTGAACCGCGCCACTGCTCGTGGAGAGCCACTTTTAAAAAAGTGGACAAAACAACCGCACAAAGCGTGTGCTAACACACTGATAAATTCCAATTTATATAAAAACATCCCCCGAGATTACTCTCGGGGGATTGAAATATCAGTTATTCAATTATGCCTTGCCGCCGAAAAGGGAAGCGAAGAAGTTTGCTATCTGCTGGAAGAGCCAAGCAAGCCAGCCGCCGAAATCTGTGAAGATGTTGGGGTGAGTATTGTCAAGATAATACTCGATCTGGGGACGCTTGTGTCCACAAACTGAACATTCATAATGCTTGTAGCCACTCTTTTCTTTAGTTGCTTCAACGTCGATTACTTCTATAAGGTCGTGCTCGCCGATGTCAGCCTTGTCACCGCACTCGCATTCGTGCCAGTGAACGTAAGTGTCAGTGTTAGTCCACTCTGTGCTGTAATTACATTTCTCATTGGGAACGAGTGTAATTTCAGGAGAAGGAGTAGAATCACCTGTCGTACCTACGCCTGCGGGAGCATTTGCCTTAAGCTCAAGGAAGCCTTGCATATTTATCGTGCCGTCAGCATTTCTTGTGATACCCTTGAAATCAAGCGAAACGAATATATCAGCGGTGATCTTCTCGCCAAGCGAGTTAACAGATTCCTCGCCGTTCCAGAAGTAGTTGGAAGCATTTTCATACTTCTCCACGTCCTGGTTACCAAGGGGCTTCAAGCTTTCTTGAGTTTCAAGAGCATCCTTACCAAGCTTATTATCCTTGAAGGAGATAATTCCGTTAGCAAAGAAGTCGGTATCAAGTGCACTGTTGGTATAGAATGCCACGTTGTGAGTACCGTTGTTATAGCTGATAGAATTGTAAACTATAATATCGGGGCAGGAGTTGGAGTCGATACCCTTCGCTCTGTTATTGAAAGCAATGGAGTTGATGAGCTGGTGCTTACCCGAAAGGGAGTCGCCGCCCATCTTAAAGCCGTTACCGTTGCCTGCGACAGTGCCGTCCTCAAGGTAACCGTTTGCGTAAGCAACGCAGTTTTTAATAACTACCGTACCGATGGGTCCCGTAGCAATCTTAGAATAAAGGTCCCAACCGTCATCGGCATTGTTATAAGCCACGCAGCCGTCGAATACATTACCCTCACCGATAGTGAGCTTAGCGGCAAAGCCGTCAGCATCCTCATAGCCCGAGTCTGCGTTACCCCAAGAGGTACAGTTGAGAATGAGGTTGTTAGCGGGCCACTGATCCATAGTAATATCGGAAGAAGAATAGCGGCTGAGCTGAATGCCCGTGTTACCGTTGTGGTAGGTGTTAATCTGGTCAAGAATATTATTGTTACCGGAAATCTGGAAGCCCTTTTGACCGTCAAGAGATCTCGTCACGTCAAAGCCGTAGAAGTACCACCAGTTACCGCCGTGAAGAATACCCGTACCCGTGTTTACGAAGTCAAGAACGGGTCTTGTCTTTGCCTCGGGATCGGCGATCATTCTGATCGGATTTTCCTCAGTGCCGTCAACGCCTCTCTGGATCTTAAGACCGGTTTCAAGCTTATAGGTACCTTCCATAAGTATAATGGTCTGACCGGGGCTTACTCTGTCGACCGCAGTGTAGATATCGTAAGGATGCTCCTTAGAACCGTTTCCGTTATAAAGACCGTCGGGAGAAACGTAAATATTCTTTCTGTGATACGCACTCTTGTAAAGTGTGATATCTATAGAATAGTATTGCGCACTTGTTGTTGAAAGCTTTGTGTATTCGGGAAGCTCCTGATCGGGATCGGGAGTGAATTTTACAAGGAGTCTGTTAGTCTTTTCATAAGAGGCATTTTCACTGAGATCGATGATCTGTGTAAGACGCTCATACGCCTTAACGGAAAGTCCGGAAATAACGGTTTTGTTGTTGAAAAGAACGTCGATCTTACCGTCAAGGTTAAAGTCAACGACAAGCTCATAATCTGTGCTTGTTGTTGCGGTAGTTGAAGTGATAGTCGCTGTGGGAACTATCTCAGTAACAGGTCTTGACTCGGGTGGAAGGTCATCCTCCTCGTCAATGGTCGTAAGAACGATGTCCTTAAAGGTGATATTCGCGTTACGGGAAGCGAACATACCGACGTAAACGTAATCTGAGTCAAACTGTTCAAGAGCATCGGGCTCATAGTTTTTAACAGTTCTTACAACGTTTCCGTTCTGATCGTAGTAAGTGATGAAATAACCTGTGTTGTTCTTCTGAATCTCAAGTGTAATCTCTTTAACAAGGTAATCCGAAAGATTTCCCTCAAGCTTGTCCTCATTTTTGCATCCGCCAATGATGTTATAAGTACCGGCTTTTTTACCGAGCAATCCTGCGCGGCACTCAAGGGTTTCGATCACCGTTTGAAGTGCACCCGTCTGACCAACGATAAGACCCGTTTCACCGAGAGAGGTTCTGTCAACGATGGACTGTTCGATACCGATTTTGGAAATAGCACCAACACCGAGTTTCATTGTGTATTTACTGCCAAGAATGGAGTCGGTCGTGTAAAGGTAATAGTCGCCGTCCTCACCGTCTTCATATCGGTATTCTATCTTCGTGCATGCGGCCATGTACTGATTAGTCCAGAAATCCACAGTAGTATAGTCACTTGAAGGAACGTGGTCGGTAGCCATAAGACCAAATCCCTCCTGACCGTTTGAAAATCTCCAATAGTTAACTACTGCAGTTGCACGGAGGGTGAAGTTCTGATCTGTAGGAATAGCGGTGTAGTAGAAAGCAAGACCGTCAGGGCCGGTGGGCTGTATCTTACCTCTGCCGTCAGTAGATTGAACGGTGACGGAGCCGTCGCTATTAACCGTAAATTTGTTATTACCCTCGTCTGTTGAGGGACCGTAAACTGTGAAATCCCAAGCTGTCTCAGCATTGCCGATTTCAAGAGAAGCGGTATATTTTTCAGATTTATCGCTGCCGCGAACTGCTTCCACCTCAAAGTAGACGGTCTCACCGGCTTTCAGACCGGAAACCGTGTAATTTCTTTCGGTAGTGTTGGCATAAAGAGTAGTTTTATTTTCTGATCCAACGTAAATGTTATAGCTTTCTGCCTCGCGTGCAGGATTCCAGATAAGCTCTACCTGGCCGTCACCAAGATTTGCACAGTTTGTGATAAATGGAACGGTGAGGGGGAGGGTATATTTATAAGAGTCGTATTCGCACGTCTTATCCTGCTCGCCTTCACGGATCATTAGTGCCTCAAAGCTGTACGTTCCGGATTCAACAGGGGAGAAGAGGAGATCGTGAACGGATTTGGCCGAGGTTGATTTAACGGTTGAGATGACCGTACCGTCCTGTATCATATTTACCCTCAGGTAATCTGCACCGTTTGAGCCAACCAATGCGTTAACCGAAACGGCGATTTTTCCCTCCTCGTTCGTTGTAACGCTTGCAAAGGTGGGAGCATCAACGTTGCTCCAATCAAACGTTTGGCTAGCTGCGTATACAGCCATAGCGGGTGTCATTGTCGGTAGCATAAAAACTGCCAAAAGAAACAATGATATAAGCTTTATGATAAGCTTTGTTTTCATAGAATTCCTCCATTCTTAGCACAATAATCGTGTGAATTAATAAACATTATGCCATTGTCTATATTTTATCATATTTAGATAAATAAATCAAGAAAGATGTTTCGTTTTTTATAGAAAATGTCTCAAAAAAAGATATTTTCTCCCAATCTTACAAAAAGCTCAACTCATTTTTTGATATTTTGCACAAGGCTTGTTCATAAAAAGTTAAAATAAAAAGGCAAACCCTGGGGAATACCTTTGTTATCAAGCTTTTTTAGAATATTCCAAGCGCCTTGAGCGCGTACGAAGCAATGAAGATGCTGAATGCAGAGAATAACGTAGTCCATACTACCAGCTGTCCCATAAGGTCGGCATCGGCGCCCATTTCCTGCGACATTGGCACGCTTGAAACCGCAACGGGAGTGCAGAAGCAGGCCACGAAGCTTGCAAACTGTGCGCCTGTAAATCTGTTTATCATCACTGCAATAGAGATTCCCACGATTGGAACGATAACGCATCTGTTCACCACACCGATAATAATGTGCTTTTTGAGGTGCGGTATTGCAGAAAGCTCAAATCTTGCGCCAAGTACGAGTAGGGAAAGGGGAGTAGCTATGCTTGAAAGATTTTGGAGCGTTGTGTAGATAGGAGTTATCTGTGAGAGTCGGAATTCAATACCCACCTCAACGAATATCGCTCTGAGCGCAAGCGCGACAAATCCGCAGAGAATACCTTGAATGAGGGGATTCTTGGCAATTCCCTTAAAAACTCCGGAAATACTCGGCTTTTTATCTCCGGCACTGTAGATCGTTAGGCAAATAACGGCAAGTATATTGAAAACCGGTACGATAAACGCCGAGAGGAGCGATGCCATAATACTTCCCTCAGCACCGAAAAGGGATTCGGCAAGGGGAATTCCCACAAGCGCGTAATTGGCGCGGAAGATACCTTGAAGCATAACGCTTCTTTGTCTGTTTTCCTTAAAAAGCACATGCATTACCGCAACACCGATAAGGAAGAGAAGAACCGTTATACCAATAGCGTAAAGCACAAAAGTAAAGTCTATCTCGGCAAAATTCTGTATTTTGTAGACGTTTAAAAAGAGCATGGTTGGAAGAAAAATACGAAAAACGAGCGTATTCAGCTTTTTCGCGTTCTCCTCCTCAAGCAGCTTTATTCTTTTTAAAAAATAGCCGACCGCTATCATCAAGATAATGGGAAGCACGGCGTTGAGTGCAAAAATCAAATCATTCATAAACATGTCCTTTATTAGGTTACGTAGTGTGGTGGGTCGGGCATATTGATATTCGCGCCGTCCCTGACCTCAGAGGGCGTTACACCGTATGCCTTTTTAAATTTGTATGAAAAGTAGTTGCTGTCGTTGAAGCCGCAAGCATAGGCAACCTCGGTGATGGCACGGCTCGGCTCATTTTTCAGCATATGCTCCGCCTTTTGCAGGCGTATCAGGGTTACGTATTCACTAAATCCAAAGGTTATTTCCTTTTTGAACGTTCTGGAGAGATGCTCCTCGCTTACAGATAGCATTTTTGCGACCTCTGCAAGACGGATGGTGGACATATAGTTGGCTTGGATATACTTTATTGCCGCCTCAACTACAGTGTTTCGCTCCTGACGTATCTTGTTACCTTGATTTCTTATCATCAAGACGAAAAGGGCCTCGGTATAGGATTTCAAAGCCGCGCGGGATATGCCGTCATCAATGTTGTATTCGGTTTCTATTCTTGAAAAAATATCGTTTATAGTAGCTATCGACGATGCATTTCTATATAGATATCCCACGGTTTTCAGCTCTGCAAGTATTTCCGGGGAGATGAAACTGCTTTGAAAGTTTATCAGCAAGCGGGTGCAGGGCTTTGAGCCGTAGCTCGTGCCGTGCAGAGTACCCTCAGGAATAAGAATAACGTCGCCCGAGATGATATCAAACGAGGTGTCGTTGATGAAATAGTGGCATTTACCCTCCTTCATATAGTACACCTCAAAGCCGGAATGAAAATGCTCGGTTGAGTTTGAACATGTCTTGTTTTCTGTCTTATTATAGTAAAAATCCTCTATGTTGTTGATAATAGCTGAAGCCATAATTGCACCTCCGTTCCAATATCAAATTTATTATAACACTGTATATCAAAAAAATCAAGATAGTTTGTTAAATTATGCAATTTTTTTAAGGCATATATATGAATATAAGTTTAAAATAATATATGGATAGGTTTGTCCAATTTAATTGATATAAGATTTTTTTGACATCAAATTCTTTTGATACGGAGGAATTTATTATGAATTTTACAAAGACAGTAAGACCCGAAAGAGTAATTCAGTTTGGTGAGGGAGGCTTCCTTCGCGGATTTGTGGACTGGATGCTTCAAAAGGTAAACGAAACGTCGAGCTTCAACGGTAGCGTAGTAGTGGTACAGCCCATCGAGCAGGGAATGTGTGACCTTCTTTCTGCACAGAACTGCGTATATACACACGTTATCCGCGGCGTTGAGGGCGTTGACACAACCGTAGTTGACGTTATTTCCCGCTGTGTAAAGCCCTATGAAGATTTTGGCGCATACCTCGCGCTTGCAGAAAACCCCGATTTTCGCTTTGTGGTGTCCAACACTACTGAATCCGGAATCGTATTCTCTGATGAGGATAAAATCACTGACGCTCCCCCGAAGAGCTTTCCTGCAAAGGTAACGCTTCTTCTTAAGAGAAGATATGAGCTTGGACTTCGCGGCTTTATCTTCCTTCCTTGCGAGCTTATCGACCGCAACGGCGATAATCTTAAGAAATGCATTCTCAAATATGCAGACCTTTGGGAGCTTGGCGAGGGCTTTAAGTCTTGGGTGGAGAACGAAAACGTTTTTACAAATACACTTGTTGACCGTATCAATACGGGCTTCCCGAGAGGCGAGGACCTCGGTCTTGGCTATGAGGACAATATGCTCAACACGTCTGAATTCTTCCACCTTTGGGTGATCGAAACAGAGCATGACCTTGAAAGTGAGATTCCTTTCGCATCTGCTGGACTTAACGTTATCGTAACGAAGGATAAGCTTGAAATGTACCGTACAAGAAAGGTAAGAATTCTTAACGGCGCACACACCTCGCTTGTTCCTTACGCGTTGCTTTCGGGCTTTGATACAGTAAAGAGCTGCATCGACGACGAAAGAATGTGCAACCATTTAAGAAAATGCGTATTTGACGAGATAATTCCCACTCTCGACCTTTCTCGTGACGAGCTTCTTGCTTACGCAAACAGCGTGGTTGAAAGATTTGGTAACCCTTATATCAAGCACTATCTTTCCGCTATCTCCCTTAATTCCGTAAGTAAGTTCAAGGTTAGAGTTCTTCCTTCAATCCTCGAATACATAAAGAGATATAATAGAATACCCGAAACGCTCATCTTTGCATTTGCAAAGCTTATTGAGTTCTATAAGACTGA
>CAZLIB010000057.1:0-7013 GCA_964559465.1 uncultured Lachnospiraceae bacterium | reverse complement strand
TCCCGCGTGAGCGGGTGAGGGAGTTCCCCCTCGTTCAGCAAAACTAACTTACCGATAAATCAAAATTTGAAAAATGGTGTAAATAGCAAAAATTATATTGCTTTTGGATATTTGATGTGATATAATCAAATCAATCAGATATTAAAGGAGAATTTTATGGGACTTCTTGAAAATAAGCAGAAATTCATTGAAATATACAAGGCGAACATCAAAAGGGAAGGCGCGGACAGGCTTCTTGACTATCTTTGCGCTTCCGATTTCTTTACCGCGCCTGCTTCAACGCGCTTTCACGGCTCATATCCCGGCGGTCTTTGTGAGCATAGCCTGAACGTTTACGAATGCTTGAAGGACATTATGGAGCGCCCGAGAATGAAGGACGTTTACGGAATCGACTATTATTCCGACGAGAGCATTGCCATAGTTTCGCTCCTTCACGATCTTTGCAAGGTCGATTTTTACGTTGAATCACAGAGAAACGTTAAGGAAAACGGTATCTGGAAGAGCGTTCCCTTTTATACTATTGACGACAAGCTCCCCTACGGTCACGGAGAAAAGAGCGTTTACATCGTTTCGGGCTTTATGCGCCTTACGCGCGACGAGGCGTTTGCAATTCGTTATCATATGGGCTTTTCAAACGTTACTCCGCAGGAGATGAATAACGTGAGCCGCGCGTTTGAGATGTTTCCGCTTGCCTTTGCGGTGAGCGTTGCCGATATGGAAGCTTCTTATTTTATTGAGGGAAGCAAGGAATAAAGAATATAGAATAAAGCACCGACGGTCGGTGCTTTTTATTTTTCGATTATTTGAAGTATTGTTCCTTTTTTAGTGCAGGTGGTAATAATATTATCGTCAACAGGTACGGTGATGAACTTCGCGCCGTATATTTCGGGTGCGGTGGAGTCGAGGTGGATGAACTGAATACTGTCGTTTTTGAGGTGCTTGAAGAGCGCCTCTTTTTTTGTCCAGATCTTGATATAAGATGTACCGCTTTCAAGAGCGATCTGTTCATTTGGGGTAAAAAAGCGAGGGGAGATATCGTTTTGAGGCTTTATATCTTCAATGTCTATCCCAACAGCTTCTTCTTTATTATCACTTACGGCGACTGCAGCATGGGTTGCAGAATGAGAAATGGATATATCTGCATCG
Source organism: uncultured Lachnospiraceae bacterium (assembly GCA_964559465.1). Classification (GTDB taxonomy): domain Bacteria; phylum Bacillota; class Clostridia; order Oscillospirales; family CAG-272; genus RGIG4608. The sequence continues at coordinate 5,867 of CAZLIB010000057.1, read as the reverse complement.
AGTGTTTTGAAAAACGGTCTGCCGCCTTCGGTATAGTCGAGGTCGTTGCGCTGCTCGTTGCTTAAGAGTGAGAGAGCGCAGAGGGAAGCGAGATGAATATTCTCGTTTCTTTTTTTATTAAGCCGTTCGCGTGCGCTATCGGAGAGCGAATTTACGATATTTTGCTTTTCACTTATATTAAGTTCCTCTATTTTTTTGACAAAGACCTTTACCATTTCGCTCTCCTTTCCGTTTTTATTTATTTCATTATACGTGATTTTATAAAAAAATACAAGTTTTTTTAAAAATATCTTAAAAAAGTGGCACCCTGTGGCACCTTTTGGCACCTTTTGGCACCTTTTTTTAGTGTATAATGCGCTTGCACAGATGGAAAGGAGTCAAGAGCAGAAGGGAGGATTGATAAGATGAAAAGAAATTAAAAAGAGCAAGAATCCGATCGTTGAGCTGAAGCGCATCTGCAGAAGAGGGGAGCTTATTCCTCTTGCAGAGGAGTATATAAGAAGCTGCAGGGCGGCGGCAAACGAAGCAGAATCGGTGAGCAAAAGGAGTGCAGAGAGATTTCCAAATATTGCGGGGTTTGCACGGATGCTTGGAATTGGCGTTTCCACCTTAAAAAAGCTTGAAAGCAGGTTTCCCGATCAGTACGGGGCGATGCTTGCTTTATTTGAGGACGAGGCGCTGAATTCTGCTCAAAGCGCGAGCATTTTGTCTGCCTATATGAAGGAGCATCTTGGTTTCGGAGAGAAAAAAGAGGGTGGTGCTATCCTTCCTGTGGGTGACATTAAGCTTGTGTTTGAACATGATATTTCAGAGGACGGCAAATGAGTGAAGGAAAAACAGTAAGAATTATGGGCAAGCCCAATGCCAAGCAAAAGGAATTTTTTGCTTCGCGCGCAAAATACACCGCATACGGCGGAGCGCGCGGCGGCGGAAAGAGTTGGGCACTGCGGCGAAAGCTTGTTGGGCTTTGCTTGAGCTATCCCGGCATCAGGTGTCTTATCGTCAGAAGAACTTTTGCAGAGGTCAAGGGAAATCACCTTATTCATCTGCTTAAGGAATATGGCAAGATAGTTACTTATAGCGAGAGCGAAAAGACGATCACCTTTCAAAACGGCAGTGTGATAATTCTCGGCTACTGCGCAAGCGAGCGCGACGTGCTGAGGTATCAAGGGCAGGAATACGACATCGTCGCCATTGACGAGGCAACGCAGCTGAGCGAATATCAGTTTTCAATTTTTAAGGCCTCATTGCGCGGTGTCAACGATTTTCCAAAGAGGGTATATCTCACCTGCAATCCCGGTGGGATCGGGCACGCTTGGGTAAAGCGTTTGTTTATCGATCGGGATTTCAGAGAGAATGAGGATCCGACGGAGTATTGCTTTATTCCCGCACTTGTCTACGACAACGAGATCCTGATCAAAAGCAATCCATCATACGTCGAGCAGCTGAAGGCATTACCGCAAAGGTTGAGGGAAGCCTGGCTATACGGCCGATGGGACGTTTTTGAGGGGCAGTTTTTCAGCGAGTTCAATGAGGAGCTTCACGTCGTTGATGCGAGCGTTATCCCAAAAAATACAAGGCGCTTTATCGCATTTGACTATGGCTTTGATATGCTTGCCCTATTGCTGCTTTCAATTGACGGGAGCGGCAATATCTACGTTGAGCGTGAGTTGTGCATACCTAATCTGACGCTTGGTGAGGCAGGAGAGGCTATCTCGCGCTTCGTTTCGGGAGCGAGGGTGGAATATGCCGTGGCATCTCCCGACCTTTGGAACCGTAGACAGGACAGCGGAAAAAGCGGATTTGAGATAATGCAATCCGTTTTCGGTATGCCTCCGATGCTGCCTGCTGATGACCGCCGTGTTCCGGGTTGGAGAGTTCTTAAGGAATATCTTTCTCAACGAGATGGAAAGCCGAGACTATTTATCTCCGCTGATTGCTCTGAGCTTATTCACTGTATGCAAAGCTTGCTTTGTGACAAGGTAAGAGCAGAGGATGCATCAAGTGAACCGCACTCCATCACCCACGCACCAGAGGCGCTCAGATATGCGGTGATGAGTCGCTTTGAGAGTGTTGGAAATGAGCGCAACGAGTTACCGTTTACCTTTTCAAAAAGAAAGAACCGGCTTCAAAGCTATCTTGGCTATTGATCCATTTGTGTAATAAATATATAGCCAAAGGCTATAGAAAGGAAAAAAATGAACAATTCATTAAGTAAGACCTGGCTTCAATATGAGGCGGGCAAGGACTACAAAAGGCGCATCGGTCTTTATCAGACGGTAAGACAGAACGAACGCTTTTATCGCGGTGATCAGTGGTATATGGTCCCCTCAGAAAACCTTCCGAGACCCGTTTTCAACATCGTCAAGCGAGTTGTCGATTATCTCATTTGTGCGGTCACACCTAAGAAGATATCGATAAACTATATTGATGAAAAGATACCCTATCTTGCTAATACTGAGCTCGAGGATTCTGCAAAGATCACTCGTATTCTAAGTGCAAACGCAAAATACCGTTGGGAAAGAAGTAAGATGGATGCAAAGCTTTACCGTCTTGTTAAGGATGCGGCGATCTCAGGTGATGGTGTGCTCTACTGTTATTGGAAAGCAAATGAGCGTGGTGACGGTATTTACGACGGCGATATCGAAACGGACGTTATTGATAACGTGAATCTCTTTTTGTCAGACGTAAACAAAAACGATATTCAATCGCAGGACTATATCATTCTTTCGGGCAGAGCGAGCGTAGCCTCCCTTAAGCGCGAGGCGAGAGCTAATGGTGTTAGCGAGCAGAACGTACAAAAAATAGTTGCTGACTCAAGTGACGACCGAGAGCGTGCGGGGGATTATTCTGCATTTGAGCTTGAAGGTGATGATGAGGAGAAGGCAACGTATCTTATCAAATTCTGGCGTGAGGACGGTGTAGTGTGCTTTGAAAAAAGCACCAGAGAGTGCATTATTAACAGAGCAAGAACGCCCTGTACACTTTATCCCATAGCATATTTTAATTGGCATCCCACAAAAAACAGCTTTCACGGTACGAGCGTTGTGTCGGGGATGATCGCGAATCAAAAGTATATAAATCGCGCCTATGCAATGGTTATGAAGCACATGAGCGATACTGCGTTTTCAAAGGTGGTGTACGACAAGAGCAGAATACCCGAGTGGAGCAACGAGGTTGGTGAGGCGATAGCTGCGCTTGGTGGTACAAATGTTAGCGATGCGGTTTCGGTGCTTGGGGTTGGAGAGCTTCAAAAGGACTATCTTAGCTTTCTTACAAACGTTATCTCAACCACCAAGGAGCTTAGCGGTGCAACAGAGGTTGCGCTTGGTAACGTTGATCCCAATAATACGAGCGCTATACTTGCGGTCCAGGAAGCATCAAAGGCACCGCTTAAGCTTGTCAGAAGCGCTTTATATAACTGCGTGGAGGATCTTGCAAATATTTGGGCGGATATGACGCTTTCATATTTTGCACGTGAGCGACTTGTACCGATGCTTCAAGAGAACGGTATATACTGCTCTGATTTCTTGGGTGCTTTGAATGGCGATAACAACAAGCTGCGTGCATACGTTGACGTTGTTGATACAAGCACCTACAGTGCATCTATCAGTATTTCAATTCTTGACAAGCTTCTTAATGGCGGGCACATCACGTTAGAGCAATATCTTGAAAGAATTCCGAGTGAGTATATCCCCGATCACGCGGAGCTTATCGGAGGTGGTGCAGATGAGTGAGAATGAAATGAATCTTGGGCTTGAAGAAATAGCAACATCCGAGAGCCTTGAAGGCGAAAATACAGGCGAGGCTATTACAGAGGAATTTTCTGCACCCGATGAGCTTGAACAAGCAAGAGCAGAGCTCGAGGCGCTTCGTATTGAGCTGCATAGGCGTGATGAGCTTGAAAGGGCAAGTGCGAGGATAAATGCGGAGCTTTCAGAATTTGAAAACTATTTTCCCGAGGTAGAGATAACGGAAATTCCCGACGAGATCTGGCAAAAGGTAAAAAAGGGCGCTTCACTTGCGGCAAGCTTTGCTCTATTTAAAAGAAGGGGAGAGCTTGAAAAAACAAGAGTGCGCAATTTTAATGAAAAAAATCGCAGAATGAGCACCGGATCACTTATGCAGGGCGAAGGCGAAAAATATTATTCACCCGCAGAGGTCAGAAAAATGTCACCCTCAGAGGTGAAAAAGAATTATGACGACATAATTGAATCAATGCGTCATTGGAATTAATTTTTATTAAGTTTATAAGAAGAAAGGAAAAACAATATGGCAATTACAAATTTTATTTCAACAGTATGGAGTGAAAATCTATTAAAGCAGCTTGACAAAAAGTATATTGGCGTTCTTCACTGTAACAGAGAATATGAGGGTGCCATTAAAACACAGGGTTCCACAGTAAAGATCTGCGGGATTGGCGACGTTACTGTTTCTAATTACACGAAGAATACGGATATGAGCGCCCCCGAAACTCTTTCGGACGAGGTAAGCACACTCAGAATCGATCAGGCGAAGTACTTTAACTTCCAGATCGATGACGTGGACAGAGCACAGTCTAACCCCAAGCTCATGGACGAAGCTATGAAGGTTGCAGCAGCCTCTCTTGCAAATGCGGCCGACGCGTACGTTTACTCTTTGTACGAGGCGGCATTCGTGGAGATCACCGATGAAGCGGTCACATCGGATTCTATCGTTGATCATATCATCAACGTTAAAACTCGGATGATGAAGGCAAACGTTATGGATCCCAACGATATCGTTATTGAAGTTACACCTGAAGTAGCGGCCTTGATCCTTAAGGCCAAGATCGATCTTGGCACCGACAACAACGAGGCACTTGAAGCCGGTCTTCTCGGCAAGATCGCCGGCTGCAAGATCTACGTTTCCAACAACGTGGTTATTGACGATAATGATTTTCACAAGTGTCTTGTCCGTACAAAGCGTGCGGTTGCTTTTGCAGAACAGATCTCCGAGGTTGAGGCGTATCGTCCCGAAAAGAGATTTGCAGATGCAGTCAAGGGCCTTCACCTCTACGGTGCGAAGATCGTTTATCCTAACGAATTTATGGTCCTTAACCTTAAGCTTGCATAATAATTATGGCTGTTGAGTTGTGCAGGGATATTTTTAACGCGGTATACGTTAACGTAAGGGGGAGCTTTATTGCAAATCGCTATACCTCAAATGTGAAAAGCAAGACCGTTACTGAGAGTACGAGCGAGGACGAAACTCTTAATATGACTTCGACGAGCGAGCCCAAGACGGAAAGCAACGTTAATTCATCGGAGACGAGTGTTACCGTGACTGAAACGGTCAAGGAGAACATTGAAAGAGAGTCGGAAGAAGACGTTGTTGTAGATATACGAATGGAATTGGAAGAAAAATTCCCATTCGCACTCGGTGCGGTGTGCTCCAATCTTGCGACGATTGACAGAGCTTATCGTGAAATGAAGGGATATGAAGAGCAAGGAGAATTCTCTGAATTTTCACTTGATATTGGAGATGTATTTCCACTGTCCGAAAGATTTGCATTTCCTTGCGTAATGTTTGTAAGCTCGATGGTGCTTATCGACGTTGACGAGAAGAAAAGTGATGATTTTTATGAAAAATATGCTTCATCCGTCGCGCAGATCATATCTGAAATCCCGTTCAAACAGAGCGGAATAGTTGAAAAATATCCGTATTAAACATAAAACCCGACGCTTTTTGTGTCGGGTTTTAGATTTTTTTTAAAAAATTATTAAAAAATGAAAAAAATGCTTGACAACGAAAAATTGTTGTGATATAATAAGCAACGTCGTTGGGATATCGACGGCAGGAATGGAAGCATAGCTCAGTTGGGAGAGCATCTGCCTTACAAGCAGAGG
>CAZLIB010000056.1:0-7098 GCA_964559465.1 uncultured Lachnospiraceae bacterium | reverse complement strand
GGATTGGTGGATGACGATATTATAATGAATTCCCACAAGGAATTTGTAAGCTTTTTGAATAATTATAATTCAAAAAACGATGGATATGTTTCTTCTTTTATTTCTTTTGATTTTGAATCAAATTCAGATATTGAGGATTCTATATATATGTTTAGTACTGTCCATAAATATAAAAACGATGGGTTCTATGATAATAATACTTTTTTTACTAGAATTACTATGAGTTTTTATTTGAAAGATCCACTTGTAGGCGAATATAAAATCAAGTGTTTTTATGATAAGAAAGATGTTAATTTTTCTGATACATATTCTTTTAGTATAAAGCAAGTTGATAAATTTGAACCTGATTATTTAGATTATTACGATGAAAGATACTATGGAATCGAAAATAATGAAATAAAGTATAAATATGTTTATCAATTTGAATTACTAATTAATAATGTTAGGGAAATGTTGATAAATATATCCTCTGAGTGTGAACTTTCGGAAGATAAACTCGAGGAAATACTCGAGTTATTAAGTACTAATCTAACTATTATTAATACGTGGGGTGAATAATGAAAAATATAATATCTATTGTACCTGTAATAAAGAACAAAAAAGTGATTGTTCAGCCAATTTGTATAGAATAAATAAAAAGGCGTTCAGATGAACGCCTTTTTGTTTTGCTTATATAGCAAGCCACTGTGCGATTGGTGAAAGGTCAATGATAATACCTGCAAGAACGGAAATGGCAAAGAGAATAGCAACGATGAGCCAAGTATTCTTTTTTGGTCTGTTAGTTCTAAAAAGAACGGCAAGAGCCACACCACTATTGATAAGCAAGCCCGAAAGCATTGCTCCGGCAGAGATAATGCCCTCGATGAAAAGCTCACTGATAATGACACTTGAAGCGCAGTTGGGAATAATACCTACTATTGCTGCAAGCACGTTGGCAAGTATCGGCTTGTCAAGCACAAGAAGCGCGATATTGCTTTCGCCTACGAAATAAACAAGGAAATTAAGAATAAAGCTGAATATAAGAATGAAAAGGGTAACCTTTCCGGTATGAACAAGTGAGGATTTAAGAATATCACTGTGGCAGTGACAATTATCTCTTTTGCAAAGCTCATCGATCTTAACCTCGGGCGAGAGGTTCTTTCTCTTGTTTATAAAATGAATGATCTGATCTATCAAAAGTCCTGCCGCGAGCGCAATGACGAATTTAACGATAAGCACCTTTAGAAGAACGTCAAAGGGTGCACCGTGTGAAATGAAGATAGGAAGCATCTCGTCACTTGTTGAAAGAAACACCGCAATGAGAGTACCGAGTGAGATCACTCTTGCACTGTAAAGTCCTGCCGCAGCAGATGAAAATCCGCACTGGGGAAGTATGCCGAGTGCACTGCCTATTACCGCGCCGAACTGACCTGAGCGTTTAAGAACCTTTTCAGCCGCACCGCCCGCGCGATGCTCAAGGTACTCCATTAAAAGATAGGTCAAAAATAAAAATGGTAAAAGCTTTACCGTATCAAGTAAGCTGTCAAAAATCAAATCAAAAAATGCTGCCATTTTTCCTCCAAGAAATAAAAACCGTAAAATTAATAGCAAAACATTTTACCATAATAAATAATATTTGTCAACCGGCAAATTTTGTTGACTTTTAGTGAAACATAATATATAATAAAGAAAATATGAGTGTTAAAATGGAGAAAAGATGTTTTATTACGAATTGCATGCACACACAAACACCGCAAGCCTTTGCTCGATAGTCGAGCCTGAGGAATATGTAAAATTTTATATTGATAAGGGTTATAGCGGAATGGTGATAACCGACCATTTCTATCACGGAAATACCGCAATAAACCGTAGACTTCCATGGGATGTTTTTGTTGATGAGTTTTGTGAGGGTTATTACAGAACTAAAGCAGAAGGGGACAGGCACGGCTTTACAGTGCTTTTTGGATTTGAACAAAAATTTATGGACGGTACTGATGAATATATAGTGCTTGGTATCGGTCCGAAGTGGCTCAAGGCACATCCTGAAATTCGCGATATGAAGCGCGCGCCATTCTTCAAAACGATACGAAAAGCCGGTGGATTTGTGATACAGGCGCACCCGTTCAGGGAAAGATATTATATCTCTGATATACGCTTAGCTCTTGATTATGTTGACGCTATCGAGGTGCTTAATCTTGGAGATGATGACGTTATCTCACGCAGAAGCTATGAATATGCCAAGAATCTCAGCTTACCTATGACAGCGGGTACTGATATTCACTCAATACAGAACCGCGAGGTCGTTGGTGGGGTGGCACTCTCAAAAGAGATATTTAGCATTGAAGAGCTGATAGAAGAGATAAAAGGAGGCAGGGCACTTCCTGCGCCCCTTGATCGCTTTGAAAGGGTAAAGAATATTCCTCTTGATTTCAATATTTCACTTGACGTATACACTCTTGAGGGAGAAGAGCTTTCTCTCACGGATAATTATTTTGCTAAATAAAATTGGGGACTGCCTTTCTTGGCATTCCTTTTGCTATAATAAACAAAAAAGTCTTTCATTAAAAATAGAGTGTACGGAATATTTTGTGCAAATTGCGATTTTTTCTAAAAGCTATTGCCAGACAAACACAAAAAGGGTATAATTAAAATGCATATATTTTTGAAGGATCATTAATTTACTCAGAAAGGAATCACAATGAAAAGATTTTTGGCTATTATGCTCGCTCTTTGCATAATTTCGGGTATGCTTGCATCCTGTAATGTTTTTGGCGATCAGCAGAGCAGCTCAACTACTAAAGATGAGAATTCAACCACTTCGAGTAATAAAGACACTACAACTAATAATAACGGCGGTCCTGTTGATCCCGATCCTGACCCCGCCCCACCTGTAATAGAGGGGGATATTAACGTCACACTTACGGGCTACTCCTTTGAAACGGTATATTGCGAATGGGAGCCATATAGCACGGTTACCGAATATAACGTATATTGTGACGGCGTTAAGGTGGATGCTGAGTTAATAAGATATTACGGCACATATTACAGATGTGATGTTCTTGGTCTTAAGGCGGGCGAATATGAAATAAAGATCGTTCCCACTTATAACGGCGAGGAGATCACAGAAGCGACAACTTCATTTACACAAAAGACGATCGCTCACGTAAGAGAGGGCTTTGGCTTCGTCGGCGGCAGCGCTAGCGGCGCATATAACGACGACGGAACTCTTAAAGAGGGCGCGCAGGTGATCTACGTTACGGCTAAGAACGCCAAAACTGTGACTGCATACGTTAATGGAGCGCTCCAGACAGGACTTCAGACTATCCTTGACGCAAAGCAGAAGAAAAACACCTCAAACGATATACTTTGTATTCGTATTATCGGTATGATCTCCGCATCCGATATGGACCATTTTTCAAGCTCTGCAGAGGGACTTCAAATTAAGGGAAGCGGTGCATACACCAATATGAACATCACAATCGAGGGTGTTGGTAATGATGCAACCATCAACGGATTTGGATTCCTTATCAGAAACTGCAAGAACGTTGAAATCAGAAATATAGGTATTATGAACTTTATGGACGACGGAATTTCCGTTGATACCGATAACTGCAATTTGTGGCTTCACAATATTGACTTTTTCTACGGTCAAGCAGGCGGAGATTCGGACCAAAATAAGGGTGACGGATCGCTTGATATAAAGAAATCACAGTATATCACGGTTTCATACAATCACTTCTGGGAGTCGGGCAAATCGTGTCTTCTTGATGCTTCAACAGGAGCAGATGCTGACTATATCTCATATCATCACAACTGGTTTGACCACTCCGACTCTCGCCATCCCCGTGTAAGAAATGCCAACGTTCACGTTTATAATAACTATTATGACGGCGTTGCTAAATACGGTATAGGCGCGGCAGGCGGCGGAAGCTCCGTATTCTCCGAAGCGAACTATTTTGAAAACACAAAATATCCTATGCTTACCTCTATGCAGGGAAGTGATATTGCAGGTGACGGCGAGGGAACGTTCTCGGGCGAGGACGGCGGCGTGATCAAGAGCTTTGGCGACGTTATTGTTGGCGGTACGTTCGTTCCTTATAGCGCAACGAACAGCGTTGAATATGACGCTTACGTTGCCGCAAGCAGAGATGAGGTGCTCTCGTCGAGCATCACATCGAAGAAGGGCGGACACACCTACAGTAACTTTGATACAAGCTCCGATATGTATGAATATAATCCTCACAGTGCTGAAGAAGCACGAGATAACGTTATGCAGTATGCGGGACGCGTTGAGGGCGGTGACTTCAAGTGGACATTCACAGAAGCTGATGATGAATCCTTTGAAATAAATGCCGAGCTTTATGCAGCGATCAAGGCATACAAGAGCAAGCTTGTTTCCGTTGGAACAAGCAACGGTAGTTCAAGCGGTGGCAGCACAGGCAACGATAATACAGGTGACGATAATACAGGTGATGACACATCTGCAGTAACACCAACACCCGAGGGAGCTATCGTTCACAACTTCCACGAAAGCGGAAAAACGTCAAGCTTCTTCACTATCAGCGGTAACCTCTCCACAAGCAAGGGCACAGAGATATATAACGGTCTTTCGCTTACACAGTGTCTTAAGATAGAATCGTCTACCTCTATAACGTTTACACTTACGGAATCAAGAACACTTATACTTGTTCTTGATTCTGACGGAGCATTTAACATCAAGGTTGACGGAACGCAATATACAAGCGACAGCAATATAATCACGGTCGAACTTGAGGCAGGATCTCACACTATCACAAAAGCAGATTCAACGAATCTCTATTATATAGTTCTTGAATAAACCAAAAATAAAAGGGAGAATTCCAAGAGGAGTTCTCCCTGATTTTTTATTTATTAAATAAATTACATTCCTTTTCAAAATCCGCAAGCGAGCTTACGTATTTTTGGGGGTTAATGGGGTATGCAAGACCGTGTCCCGCGCCCTCGATCGTGACAAGCTTTTTCTGTGACGCGCAGGCATTGAAGCAATCAACGCTCATGGAGTGAGGAACGAAGTCATCGTTATCTCCGTGAATAAAAACTATCGGTGTTTTTGAACGAGCCACCGCTTGGACGGGCGAGGTTTCCTCAAGATCAAAATGACCGAAAACCTTGCCGCCAAGCTTGATAAAGGGGTAGAGAAGATCTGCAGGGAGGTGCATCTCGCGCACCACCTTTTTTATTATATCCTTTGGTGAGGAGTATCCGCAATCCGCCATTACGCAAACAACGTTTTCGGGCAAATTCTCACCCGACGCCATCATAACAGTCGCAGCGCCCATTGAAACGCCGCCGATAATGATCGGTCTGTCAGCACCGAATTTTTTTGTTGCAAATTCTATCCATTTAAGGCAGTCGCGTCTTTCGTTTATGCCAAATGAGCAAACGCGTCCTTCGCTTTTTCCCGCGCCTCTCTGATCAATAAGTATTACGCTCCTGCCGAGGGCAAAGCAACGCTCAACACCGCCCGAAAGATCGCGTTCTGCGTTACCTCCGTAGCCGTGAAATATAAGCTCAAGGGGGGGAGTCTGGCGAGTATTCGTAATAGTAGCCGCGAAGCTTAAGTCCATCAAATGAGGTGATCTCCACACGCTCGCGCTTCATTGCACGAATCTCATCTATCCACGTTTTCATTTGTGGATAAAACGGCTCGTATATATCGCCCGGAGGCAGATCGTATTCACCCATGCGAAGCACCTTTCTTTTTGCCGTGCGGAACACCTTGAAAAAGCAGATATACGAGGTGATAAGAACCAAAGCGGCAGCGACTGCTATGGCAATAATAATATAAATAAAGATTTTTGGACCCATAAAAAGCTCTCCTTAGATCAAAATTACAACAAAGCCATTTTAACACATTTTTCAGCAAAAAACAAGAGAGGTGCGAAATGTTGTCCTGAATAAATGTCGTCAATTGTAAATTTGTTTGTAAACATATAGAAAACAAAGGAAAAATGTGCATTTTTTTGATTTTTATTATTGCATATAATTTTTATTTGTGATATAATAAAATTCAAGTTTTTTAGTAGAGGAGGGAAATGCTATGGTATTTGGAAAGTACGTCAATAAGTATTATTTCAAGCACTTTCTTGCACTGTTGCTTGGTGTGATAGCGCTTGTTGCAGTTGACTTTTTTCAACTGAAGGTGCCCGAGTTTTACAATTACGTAATAAGCGGACTTGGCGAAGGCAAGGTTGAAATCAATGGCGAGGTGTTTGCGTTTGATCTTAACTTTTTGCTTGACAAAATATGCGCCCCGATGATATTGACGATCGTAGTGATAGCATTTGGCAGATTTTTGTGGAGAGTTTGTATGTTCGGCACTGCCATAAAGGTAGAGACCGATCTGAGAGAAAGGATGTTTGATCACTGTAAGGATCTTTCTCAGCAGTATTATCAGGTAAATAAGGTCGGCAATATGATGTCACTCTTTACCAACGACCTTTCCCAGATCAACGAGTGCTTTGGTGACGGAACGCTTATGCTTGTCGACGCTATCGCGCTTACGAGCATGGCTATCTACAAAATGTCAAGGCTTGATCCGTTCCTCACCCTTCTCGCATTTATACCAATGCTCCTTCTTTTCTCTGTTGGAGCATTCGTTGGTAAGTTTATGACAAAGAAATGGGAGCAGCGCCAGGAGAAATTCTCACAGCTCTCCGACTTCACGCAGGAGAACTTCTCGGGAATTGCAGTTGTTAAAGCATTCGTCAAGGAGTTCAAGGAGCTTTGGGCATTCAAAAAGCTCAACAAAGAGAACGAGGATATAAATATCGAATTTACAAAGATATCAACTCTCCTTCACATCTCCGTAACGTTTTTCGTTCAGTCCGTGATCTGTATTATTCTCGGATATGGCGGATATCTCGTTTACATCGGAAAATTCTCGGTCGGCGAGCTTATGGAGTTCAACGGTTATTTCACGTCTATCGTTTGGCCCATTATGGCACTTTCAATGCTTATCGATATGACAAGCCGCGGAAAAGCGTCACTCAAGAGAATTTCAGAGCTGCTTGACGCACAGCCCGACGTGAAGGACTCACAGAATGTTGAAAACGTTGAATTTATCAAGGGCGATATCGA
>CAZLIB010000055.1:0-7330 GCA_964559465.1 uncultured Lachnospiraceae bacterium | reverse complement strand
CTGCTCGTGGAGAGCCACTTTTGAAAAAGTGGACAAAACAATAGCGCAAAGCGAGCGCTAACACACCGATAAATCCCAATTTGTCGGGGATTATTTCTTACCTTTAAGAGTAATTGTAAAGGTCGTTCCATCTTCCTCGTTAGATTCTACTGACAGCTTGCAGCCAAGCATATCGCATTTTTTCTTTGCGAGTGAAAGACCAAGTCCGTGACCGCCCACCTCGCGCTCCTTATTAGTGCGATAGAATCGTTCAAACACGTGTGAGAGCTCGTCCGGCTTGATGTATTCGCCCTTATTGTTAATGGTAAAGTACACTTTCTTGGACGACTGATAAAGAGCCACGCTTATCTTGCCGTTTTCGTTGCTGTACTTGATAGCATTATCAAAAAGTATTTCAAGCACCTTTGAAAAGGTGGAAGCGTGCGTTTTTACAATAATGTTGGGTTGAATTCCGCTTTCAATGGTGATGTTTCTCTCAAAAGCGACGACCTCAAACTGAAGGATGGAGTTTTCGACTACCTCGGAAAGATTTATCTCACCGAACTTAAGCTCTGCCTTTGCGGCCTCGCCCTTTGCCAGCTCAAGCATTTTGTTTATAAGGTCGCTCATTCTGCCTGCTTCCTCGGCTGTGCTTTCGATCCACTTCATCTGTGACTCAACTGTTTCATCCTTGTGGGCGGATATGATGTTGTTGTTTGCCAATATTACGGTCAACGGTGTTTTAAGGTCGTGTGAAGCATCTGCAAGGAACTGCTTTTGCTGCTCCCATGCCTGCTCTACAGGTGCAATGGCGATATCTGCAAGTCGTTTGCTTATGTATAAAAAGAGCACAAGACTAAAAAATACAGCCAAAGAGGATTGAACAAGTGACTCCCTTACACGAGTATTAAGATGCTCTCGAGAAACAAATGAAATTAACGTTCCGTGCTTTGTGTCGAATTTCAAAAAGCTGATATCCAACAAACGAATATTGCCTCGGGAGTATTCATGGTTGAGAACGATGGAGGTGGCTCTTTCAAGAACTTCATCACTAAATGCACCGTTAGTTTTAGCAATTGTTTTTCCGTTGCTGTCAACAAGCACAGTGAATGAAACGTCATAGATAAGGTCATCATGTTCCTTTGATTTTTCAGGGAGAGCTGGCAAACTGCCTTGAACTGAGTTTATATTTTGCTCAAGTGTATCCGTGAGCTTGTTTTCCTCTGTAACGTATATCAAAAGGCAAAACGCAGAAAAAATGGCACATAGAACGAGGCCAACAAGGAGCATATTATTCAAAATTAATTTCAGCTTCAGCTTTTTTAACATATCATTTCCTCGTTAGATTTTAGAAGTAATCTTATAACCAAGCTTTTTGGCGGATACTATCTCGATTTTTGATTCAACAAAGGCAAGCTTTTTGCGCAAAAATGATATATATGCCTCAACGTTGTTATCGCCCGCATCAGAATCATACCCCCATATTTTTGTGATAAGATCTTGCTTGGAGATTATTATTTCAGGCTTTGACATAAACATTTTAAGCATTTCGCACTCCTTGAAATTAAGGTGTATGCTTTTCAAATTATTTGCACAAGATAGCTTTGATTGATCGATGTGTAGGATAATATCCTCATATCGCATTTCATCAAGAATGACTTCTCCGCGGCGGCGCGTAAGCACACGAAGGCGCGCGAGAAGCTCGTCGGGAGAGAAGGGCTTTGTCATATAATCGTCAGCACCCGCGTCAAGTCCCTTTACCTTGTCGGAGATTGTGTCCTTTGCAGTAAGCATAAGCACGGGGGTCGTTATTTTTTTGCGGCGCAGCTCAAGACAAACGTCAAAGCCGTTCATGGAGGGAAGCATAACGTCAAGAATTATGCAATCGTAAATTCCGCTTTCACCGTAGGCGAGTCCGTCAGCGCCGTCATAAACGACGTCTACCATATATTTTTGTTCAAGAAGAATGTGACAAAGCGCATCAGCAAGACGCTTTTCATCTTCAACTATCAAAACGTTCATAGAAATCTTCCTTTATATTATTTTTAAGTTAATTATAATACACAAATAAGGTTTACACAAGATATTTTAATCAAAAATACTTAAAAAATGCTTAAATGCAATTTTTCAGCTAAATAGGAAAAATGTTCATGCTTCGGTATGAATTTTCAAGTTTTTTTAAGTTTGTGGATTTACAATGAGACAAAAATATGATAAAATGAATCGAAAATAGAAAGGGGTGGTGGCTTTGGCGGATATAATGATATTCAAACGCCGCGAGAAGAAATATCTTTTGAACGCGCGTGAATATGAAGCTCTTATGTCGAAAATCAAAAACGATCTTGTCCCCGATAAGCACGGCAGAAGCACACTTTGCTCACTCTATCTTGATACTCCCGATTTTTTGTTGATAAGAAACTCAATAGATGCGGTATCATATAAGGAAAAATTAAGAATGAGGAGCTATGGCGCGCCGAGTGAAGATAAAAAGCTCTTCTTTGAGATAAAAAAGAAGTATAATGGCGTGGTGTATAAGCGGCGTGTTTCGATGACGAAGGCAGATGCCTTTGAATATATTGAAAGCGGTGTTCCACCCATTGATTCACAGATAATGAGAGAGATAGATTATCTTATGAATTTTTATCGTAAGCCAAAGCCCAACGTTTGTATTCTGTGCGAGAGAGAAGCTTATTTTTTAAGAGAAAGCTCGGATGTGCGACTTACCTTTGACCAAAATCTCAGGTACAGACGGGGCTTTCCCAATGAGAGCAATATAAGGGACGGCACCCCTATAATAAATGACGGGGAATATATTCTTGAGATCAAGACCTCGGGTGCTATGCCGCTGTGGCTTGCCCGTGCGCTTTCGGAGTGCAAAATATATCCAAAATCATTTTCTAAATATGCACATGCTTATTATGACATAATAAATAAAGGAAAGAAGGAATAAATTATGAATTTGTTCAGCAATATTTTTTTGAATGGAATGAGCGTTGGTAATTATCTTATCAGTGCCGCGGTTGCTATAGCTTGCGGATTGCTTGTTGCGTCTGCATCATCCATCCGCGCAAGGATCTCTAAAAGCTTTTTCCTTAGCCTCATAGTTCTTCCGCTTGCGGTACAGACTGTTATCGTTATGGTAAACGGTAATGTAGGCGCAGGTATTGCGGTTGCGGGTGCGTTCTCGCTTATAAGATTCCGTTCCGTACCCGCTAAGGCAAGGGAGATAGTTTCCTTGTTCGTTGCTATGACAGCGGGTCTTTCCTGCGCGGCGGGCTACGTTGGAATAGCGGTTTTGTTCACACTTATCGCTTGCGTGTGCATAGTTATTCTTTCTGTATTCAAAATGAGCAGCGAAAGAGAAATGGAGCTTCGCATCGCGATTCCCGAAAATCTCAATTTCACAGGCGCGTTTGACGATCTTTTTGACCGGTACACCAAAAAGAGCGATCTTCTTTCCGTTAAGACCGCAAATATGGGCAGCATATATAAGCTTACATACAGAATTCAAATGAAGAACGAAGGCGACGTTCGTAAATTTATCGACGACCTTCGCGTTAGAAACGGAAACCTTGAGGTTTCAATTATGAGATTGGAAGGAAACGCTGAAGAATTATGATAAAAAACAAAAAGCTTTTGATAGCGCTCGTCGCGATCGCTTGCTTGATAGTTTTGATCACCGCGCTCTACTCTTGCAACAAGGGCGATGGCGACACTAATACTGTAAATACTGATCTTGATAAAGCAATTTCATCATTGGATACTAATTTTAATTCATCCGACCTTGAGCCGAGCTATAATAGCACAAACGCCACTAAAATAGCCTTTTCGGGTGCAAGTGTAAATATCGAGGGAAGCGGAGCTTCGTCCTCGGGCGCGGACGTCACCATAACGGGAAGCGGCACGTTTATTCTTTCGGGAAGCACTACCGACGGCTCGGTTACAGTGGACTGCGGAAAGGGGAATAGCGCGCATATCGTGCTTGACGGTGTTGATATTACAAATTCAGACGGTCCGGCTATTTTAGTCAGAAGCGGCAAAAAGGTGACCTTTACGCTTTCTGATGGTACTCAAAGCAAGCTTGCGGACGGAAACAGTTATACCTTGACCGACGGTGATAGCACGATCGACGGTGCGATCTTTTCAAAGAGCGATCTTGTTTTTAACGGTACGGGTAAGCTGACCGTTAACGGAAACAATGCACACGGCATAGTTTCAAAGGACGGTCTTACCATAACGGGCGGTAATTATGAGATAACGTCAAGTAATACAGGCATCTGTGGCAAGGACTTTCTTAAGATAACGAATGCAGGTATTAAGATAAACGCAGGCAGTGATGCTCTTAAATCGGACAATGAAACTGATGCAAATGCGGGCTATATCTATATTAAGGACGGTAGCTTTGATATTACTGCCGCAAACGACGGTATTCAGGCGTTCAGCATTGTTACTATAGACGGCGGAAGCTTTGATATCAGGACCACGTCGACCTTGTCAAGCGAATCCGCAAAGGCAATTAAGGGCGGCACGGGGATAAAGCTCTCGGGCGGTACGTTTGCTATCGACAGTGAGGACGATGCTATTCATTCTAACGGAGATATTATTATTTCGGGCGGTGAATACTCTATCTCCAGCGGAGATGACGGCGTTCATGCCGATAATACTCTGCAGATAAGCGCGGGAAATATAATAATAAATAATTCCTATGAGGGAATTGAAGGGACCGATATAATTGTATCGGGCGGATATATCGAAATAAATTCAAGTGATGACGGAATAAATGCTTCGGGCGGTAATGATTCCAACACGGGGATTATGGGTAGACCCGGTGGTGATATGTTCGGTGCGGCGAGTGGCAGCATTAACGTCAGCGGCGGCTATATCATTATGCATAACGAGGGTGACGGAGTTGACTCAAACGGCTCGCTTGAGGTTTCGGGCGGAGTGATCCTTGTTGACGGTCCTCGATCGGGCGGCAACGGTTCGCTTGACTATGCAAGCACCGCAAAGATAACGGGCGGTGTCGTTATAACACTTGGTACCAGTGATATGGCGCAGAACTTCAGTGAAGCAACGCAGGGCTCGATCCTCGTTGGATTTAACGGATATGCAAGCGCAGGAACTGTTTTGAGCTTGTGTGATGAAGATGGTAACGTTATCCTTGCATTCACCTCTACCAAATCATTCAGCGCCGCTATGTTCTCGGCTCCCGAGATAGAAAAGGGAAGCACCTATTCAATTTATATGAACGCCGAGGTAGCGGGGCTTGACGAAAACGGTTATGCCCACAACACCACGCAAAGCGGCGGTACTAATCTTGGCTCTGTTACTATGACCGACTATATTTACGGTCAAGGCTCGGGCATGATGGGCGGCGGAGGTCAACCGGGCGGCAGACCGCGCTGATAGAAAAACAAAAAATCGATAGCCAACGCCGTTGGCTATCGATTAATTTATATTTGTTCTATCTGCTCTCCGTCAACGGTCAAAGTTGCACTTTTGTTGCTTGAGATCGAAATGATCGCTCTTTCGCCGCCAAGGCGAAATGCCTCCTGACTTCCACCGAAAAGCTTTGCGGAGAGAAGGGGATATTCCTTATCGTCTATTTTTATTATTGCTTTTGAAAAAAGCGTGCGGGGAGTGTATTCAACCGTGTGAAGCTCGCCGCCGATATCCACTGACCATTTTTGAATTTTTGCCATATTTATCTCCTTTTGAGATGGATTTTACAAGAATATTTTAACATATAATACAAATAAAGTCAATAATCAAAAAATTTACAAATTACTACTATATTTTTAATCAATATCATTGTATTATTAATACAGGTACAAAAAGGGGGGAGATATATGTTTGGCTATGTTGTCGTTGATAAGCCCTCTTTGCGAATTCGAGAGTATGATTATTATAAAGCGACCTATTGCGGACTTTGTCACGCTATGGGTAAATGCACGGGATGTCTTTCCCGAATGACGCTCAGCTACGATATGACCTTTTTCGCGCTCGTTCGAGAAATGCTTGAGGGTGAGAAGGTTATGTTCAAGGCGAAAAGATGTGTTCGTCATCCCATAAAGAAGGTGCAAACTGTCAATATAAATCCCCAGCTTGAATATTCCGCTTACGTCAGTGGCATACTTACCGCAGGAAAAATTGCAGATAATATTTCTGATGAAAAGGGTGCAAAACGTGCGCTTGCAAGCTTTTTAAGATTTTTCTTTTCAAAGATGGAGGGGGAAGCGAATGAAAAGCTCCCGGAGCTTTCGACATTCGTTGAGGATAAGCTTTTCGAGCTTAAACAAATTGAAGAAAAACGAACTGCATCCATTGATATTCCTGCCGACGTTTTTGGCGAGATGATGTCGACCTTGATTTCCTATGGCTTTAACGGAAACAAAAAGCTGATAGCAGAGAATATCGGCAAACGCCTTGGCAGGTGGATATACATAGTCGATGCCTTTGACGATTATGATGACGATAGAAAAAGCAGAAGCTACAATCCCTTTGTTGAGCTTTACGGCGGAGATGATTTCACAACAGACAATCTTATATCGATTTCAAAAATGCTTGAAGCAGAGCTTTCTCTTGCGCTTGCGGCAATCGACCTTCTTGACGACGATAGTGATAAAAACCGCAGCGAGATAATCAAAAACATACTCTGTGGGGGAATGCCCGCAAGTGTAAAAAGGGTATGTGACAAAAAACAGAGATCCCAATGAACAGATAATACTATATAGGAGAATTTTAATGAAAGATCCATATCAGGTGCTTGGCGTACAGCCAAGCGCGACAGACGAAGAAATAAAGGACGCTTACCGCGCTCTTGTTAAAAAATATCACCCCGATAAGTTTGCGGATAGCGACCTTGCTGAGCTTGCAAACGAGAAGATGAAGGAGATAAACTCCGCCTACGATGAGATACAAAAGATGAGAAACGGTGGCGGCAATAATCGAAATAATCAATATAGCGGCGGATTTAATCCCGGCAGCTCGTCAAGCAGTGAATTTTATACGAGAGTTCGTCAGCTTATAAATGTAGGAAATATTTTTGAGGCAGAGTATATGCTCAATTCTACTCCTCAACGAAGCAGAAACGCTGAGTGGAATTACCTTTATGCTTGTGTTATGGTGAAAAAGGGCTATTATGCCGACGCGCAAAGATATTTCGATATGGCTTGCAATATGGAGCCGAACAATATGGAATATCAGAACGCAAGAAATGCCTTTCGTGCAAGAAGCCAGCAGAACGGAACTTACAGAACGTATAAGTCAAGCAGCTGCTGCGATCTTGACTGCTGCAGCTCTCTTATTTGCGCTGACTGCTGCTGTGAATGTATGGGCGGCGACCTTATCA
>CAZLIB010000054.1:0-7351 GCA_964559465.1 uncultured Lachnospiraceae bacterium | reverse complement strand
CGAGTCGCCTGCGCGGCGGGCGTCCGCTTTTGAAAAAGCGGAGCAAAACTTTTTAATCGCGCGAAGCGAGTGCGAACACAACGCCTTAACCTCTCTGCCCCGCGGTAAGCTTGATAAGCAACATTCGGTTGTCGGGTTGATCCTTTGCCTCGTGCGCGGCGCGGTTTCTTTTTATCTCGCCGCATTTTGTGCATTTGTGAACTATAACAAATCCCTTTTTCGCGTCAACCTCTGCAAAGATGGGCTCCATCTCTCCGCGGCACGAATTGTCGCGGTCACCGGGGTTTACGTCAACGTGAAGCGACCAAAGGCAGAACGGGCAGTGATTGCGCGAGGAATAGCCAAGCGGTCTTACCTCCTTACCGCAATGCGCGCAGATAAAGGAAGCGTCGTTTTTTGTAAACAGCTTCTTTTCTAAATTTTCCATATCTGCTCCCCTCTTTAAAATTCAAAATAGATGTTCGGTCGGTAGTCCGACGACGAGATATAAACGATGCAAAGCGCGAATATTGCAACAAGAACGACATCAAAAGCAAGGGTAAATGCCGCTTTCTTGCCCTCGCCCGAAATTTTATTCTTAATTTCAAGGAAAAGCTCCCTTGGATACGGTGTTGCGGCAAATGCAAGTATCGCAAGCATCAAAAGATTGCGAACGAGCGTATAAGAAAGCTCAAGATTCGTAAACGGAAGCCCCGAAGCGCCAAACATCCCCGCAAAATAAGATATAAAGGCGTCAAATCCGCCAAGATCCTGCTTGAAATAGAATATCAACCAACCGATCACGACGAAAAAAAGCGTATATATATGCCCTATCGCGCTCGGGAGCCTGTCAAGCCATTTTTTCAAGAATAACTTTTCAGCAACCAGCAGAACAAAATAATAAAGTCCCCAAATAACGAAGTTCCACGAAGCACCGTGCCAAAAGCCCGTCAAAAGCCAAACGACGAGCAGATTGAAAACAAGTCGACCCGTGCCGCGTCTATTTCCGCCAAGCGGAATGTAAACGTATTCCTTGAACCAGGTCGAAAGCGTCATGTGCCACCTTCTCCAGAATTCAGTAATGCTTTTTGAGATATAGGGATAATTGAAGTTTTCGGGAAAATGAAAGCCGAGTATCCTTCCAAGACCGATACCCATATCGCTATAGCCCGAAAAGTCAAAATATATCTGAAAGGTATAAAGGATTATTCCAAGCCACAAAAGAAGCACGCTTGTCTGCTCGCGCGGAATAGCTGCGATCTGTTCCCAAAGCTCTCCTGCCACGTCTGCGAGAAGCACCTTTTTCGCAAGACCGATAACAAAGCGGCGCGCACCGTCGGCGCTTTCATCAAGCGTGTGCTTTCTTTCGTTCAGCTCCCTGTCGACGTCACTGTAGCGCACTATGGGGCCCGCGATAAGCTGCGGAAACATTGAAACGTATGCGCCGAAGTTGACAAATTTCTTCTGCACGGGAGAGGTTCCCCTGTAAACGTCGATCATATACGACATCGACTGAAAGGTATAGAACGAAATACCGATGGGCAGCTGAACACCGATAGGCTTAATAAAGCTCAAAAACGGAATGAGCGCAAGATTTTCAAGCAAAAAGTCCGCATATTTAAAAAATCCAAGCACCAAAAGATTGATAACGACGCCAATGACAAGCGCGCGCTTGCGAGCCTTAGCGTTATCGCCCGCCCTGTCGATAAGATAGCCAAAAACGTAGTTTATGACTATAACGAAAAGCATTATCAAAAGATAAATAGGCTTTTCCCAGCCGTAAAACACAAGACTGACAAGGAAAAGTACAAGGTTTCTCCACTTAAGCGGAGCTAAAAAGTATAAAATCAGGGAAAGGGGTAAATACAAAAACAAAAATTCGTTTGACGAAAAAACCATATTTATTCCCTTTCCCTGTATTCTGATTATTCTTTGTAAAGTATCTTGTTAAGCTCACCCTCGCTCTCAAGCATCTTGCCAATGCCGACGCAAACGCTTTCAAGCGGTCTTGGGGCAATAGTTACTCTCATTTTCAGCTCGGCGCTTATGTACTCCGCAATTCCCGGGAGCAACGCGCCGCCTCCCGTGAGAACGATACCGTTGGTAACGATATCACTCGTAAGCTCGGGCGGAGTCGACTCAAGCGTGAGCCTTATCTGATGAACGATAGAAGCCAACGCGGGCTTTATCGCATAATATATCTCCTTGCTCGTTGCAGTGGATGCTATCGCCATGCCGTTGTTCAGGTTTCTGCCGAACACCTGGTGCTCGCCGCGGTCGATCCTTGGATGAGCCGCGCCTATCTTTATTTTAAGCCGTTCTGCAGTCAGCTCGCCGATCTCAATGCGGCGCTCGTTATGAAAATAGTTCATAATTGCTCTGTCAAGATTTGCGCCCGCAATTTTTTGTGAGCGAGAAACAACTATCTCGCCAAGGCTGATAACCGCGCTTTCGGTCGTGCCCTCGCCAATATCCACTATCATACAGCCCTTGGCAGAAAGCACCTTGAGTCCTGCTCCAACCGCCGCCGCAAGCGGCTCCTGAACAAGGGAAACGTTTCTTGTTCCCGCTTCATAGATAGCCGTCTGCACCGCGCGGCGCTCGACCTCTGTGCTCTTTGTGGGAACACAGGCATACGCGTCGGGGCGAGAAAGGAACGAAACGAGCTCCGCCTTATTAAGCAATCGAGAAATAAAAAGCGTGGTGTCGTCCATATCGGCAATAACTCCCTCTCGCACGGGTCGCGACACCTTTATATTTTTAGGGGTCTTTCCAAGCATCTTCTTTGCCTGTGAGCCAAAGCAAAGATCCTTGCCCGTGTTCTTATCTATAGAGATCACGGTCGGCGCAGAGAGAATTATTCCATTGTCCTTAAGATAAATGAGCGTATTAGCAGAGCCCAGGTCAATGCCTATCTGTCTTGCCATATTCTTCCCCTTTCTTTTGAAATTTATGTATTATACCCTGTCAATACCTGTAACGGCAAAATACGTTGCGTCAATCTTTTTGATCTCAGCTTCAACAAGAGAGGAAAGCTCCTTGTTGCTTCTTTTGTCCTCGAAGGGCGCTTCAATATCAAAAATAAGATTTGTATGGGTCGGACCCTTGACGCATCTGAAATCGTGAATTCTAAGCTCGGAGCCGATTTTCTTTACCGCGTCCTCAACCTGCTTCTTAAGAAGGTTTATCTCCTCGTCGTCGGTCACGATCGGGTCCATGTGTATCGTGCAGGAAATATTATGCTCGGCAAGCAAGCGCTTTTCGATATTGTCTATAAGATCATGCGCCTCAAAGAAATCACCCCTGCCGTCAACCTCCGCGTGAAAGCTCGCAAGCGTTGTGCCTGCGCCGTAGGTGTGAACGATAAGATCGTGAATTCCGATTATTCTCTCATCCTCAAGAGCCATATTTTTGATGATCTCTATGGTTTCGGGGTCGGGAGCAGAGCCGAGAATAATATTTTTATTCTCGTTAAGTATCTTAAGCCCCGCCACAAGAATAAATACGGAAACAACAAAGCCGACGTAAGCGTCAATGTTGAGATCAAAAGCGATCCAAACTATTGCAGAAGCAAGCGTTGCGCCCGTTGAAAGCACGTCTGAAAAGCTGTCGGCAGACGCCGCCCTAAGAATTTCGGAATTTATCTTGCCCGCGATATTTCTATAGAAGATCCCAAGCCAGAGCTTAGAAAGAATGGAAACCGCAAGCACCGCAATAACTATATAGCTCTTGCTCATCTCAGACGGATCGAAGATCTTAAAGAACGACTCCTTAAGCAGATCAAATCCGATAAGCAAAACGATAACTCCAACCGCCATAGACGCGATATACTCGATCCTCGCGTGTCCAAAGGGATGCTCGCGATCGGCGGGCTTTGATGAGATCTTAAAGCTTATCAACGAGATAAGCGACGAGCCCGCGTCGGAAAGGTTGTTGATAGCGTCGGCGGTGATAGCCACCGAGCCGAAAAGCGTGCCAACGGCAAACTTACCGATAAACAAAAGAATATTTACAACTATACCAACAATGCTCGTCATCGTTCCGTAGCTTTTGCGAACGCGCTTGTTGGACGTGTCAGAAGCATCTCTGACAAACAGTTTTATAAGCAGATTAGTCAAAAAAACGACCTCGTATTTCTAAAATTAAGATTTTTTTGAAAAAAATTAATATAAACTCTTTTCAAAATTCAAATTATGTATTATAATTAGTATAGTTACAGTTATTATACTACTTTATTGCATCTTTTTCAAGAGCAAAAAACGCTTTTTTAAAAAATAGATTTGGAGGTCAATTCAGTTATGAAGCAAAAATACACCCTCACAGTTGCAAATTCACAGATAAATATCGTTACCGAAGCGCCCAAGGACGAGATCGACGCCATCGTCGGCATCGTTGACCGCCGCATAAGAGAAATTCATTTACATAGCAGAAGCTGCTCCCGCACGGATGCGGCAGTGCTTCTCTGTCTCGACTACTGCGCGGAAAAGATCGAGCTTCAGAAAACCATAAAATCATCGAACGCACAGATCGAGCGTCTTACCGTTATGAACGAGGTTGCAGAGCGAGAGATCGCATCTCTTGAAAGAGAGATAGAAACTCTTCGTGCTTCCCTCAATCTTGCAGGCACAAAGACAAGCGCGAAGAAAACGCCCGACGCGCAGATCGGCTTTGACGACATCAGTGACGACGCGCACCTTGAAATGCCCGCGGAAAAAGCGCCCGAAACAGCAGTTGAAAAGATACTTGCGAACGAGCCCGAGATCGCAGAAGAACGCCTCACTCCCCCCGAGGAAGCACCTGTCGCCGAGGAACACGAAAAGCCCCACGCAAAGGCGCGAAAGAAAAAGGTTCGCGCAATGTTTGATATGATCTCATTCGACGATATTTAAGGAATATTTTAATGAAAAGCAATAAATCAAAACGCCCCGCAACCGCAGGCAATAAAATACGCGGCAACAACCGCAGTTTTTCAAAGCCCCAACGTGACAGCGGGGCTTTGAATTTACGCAACAGAAAAGAAAAGGCGGAAAAGATAGACATTTCCTCCATCATTAAGAAAACAGAATATAAGACGGACAAAAGGCTCCCCGAGCTGCTTGCCCCCGCGGGCTCACTTGACGCGCTTAAAGCCGCCATAGCGGGCGGCGCTGACGCAGTTTATTTCGGCGGCGGCGATTTTAACGCAAGAATAAACGCAAAGAACTTCACAAACGAAGAATTAAAGCAGGCGATCGAGCTTCTTCACTCATGCGGAAGAAAGGCGTATATTACGCTCAACACACTCGTTCACGACCGCGAGCTTAACGATTATCTGCGCTTTGCAGAATTCGTCTATCAGGCAGGCGCAGATGCGCTTATAGTTGCCGACATCGGCGGCGCAGATGCAATACACCGCCACCTGCCCCGTCTTGAGCTTCACGCGTCAACACAGATGTCGGGGCACAATCTTGCCGAGGCGGAGCTGCTCGCCCGCCACGGATTTTCACGAATGGTCTGTGCGCGCGAGCTACCCAAGGACGATATTGAATATTTGGTTAAAAATTCACCCATCGAGATAGAGATGTTCACCCACGGCGCGCTTTGCGTGTGCCACTCCGGGCAGTGCCTTTTCTCATCCCTTGTCGGCGGAAGAAGCGGAAACAGAGGTGAGTGCGCTCAGCCCTGCAGGCTTCCCTACACCGACGAAAGCGGCAGGCAGAGCTATCCTCTCTCTCTTAAGGACCTTTCCCTTGCAAATCATATAACCGAGCTTATCGACTGCGGCGTTCACTCGCTTAAGATCGAGGGCAGAATGAAATCTCCAGAATACGTTTTCGGCGTCGTGCGCGCGTTCAGAACGCTTCTTGACGAGGACAGAAATGCCACAGCCGCAGAGCTTTCCGACCTCGCAAAAATATTCTCGCGCGGCGGCTTTACACAGGGATATTACGAAAGAAAAATAAACCCGTCAATGCTGGGTATTCGAAGCGACGAGGAAAAGAGCGTTTCCAAAACCGCGCTCTATTCAAGCGAAAAAATTGACGAGATAACTCCTCAAAAAACAAAAATCAATGCCTTTGCGCGCATTTATCTTGATAGACCAATCGAGCTAACCCTTTCTTGTGGCGAGATTGAGATTACCGCTTACGGACAAACTCCCGAAAAAGCAATAAACGCTCCTCTCTCGCCCGAAAACATTCAAAAGAATTTGACAAAATTCGGCGCGACCAATTTCGAGCTTGAAAATTTCACCTTGCAATACGATGATACGGTAATGCTCCCCCTCTCCGCACTCAATGAACTCAGAAGAAATGCGTGTCAAATGCTTGAGAACGCTTTAAAGAGTGAGAGCGTGGAACGTAAGGGCTTTGAAAAATATATTTCCAACGCTCCCAAAAACGCAAAGAAAAACCTTCGCACCGCAAGATTTTATCGCAGCGAGCAAATAAGCGATCTTGCACACGGGTATTTTGATATCATCTACCTTCCCTTGCAAGGCTTCAACGGTGAGTGTGACGGAATAATCCTACCGCCCGTAATTCTCGATAGCGAGCTTGAAAAAGCAGATAAAATGCTCGCAAATGCTAAAGAAAAAGGCGCAAAATATGCAGTTGTCGGCAATCTTGGCGCGCTCGAGCTTGCCCAAAAGCACGGATTTATAATTCACGGCGATTTCCGCTTCAACGTTTATAATAACGAAAGCGTGGCAAAGCTTGAAGATATCGGAGTTGAAAGTATCATTGTCTCGCCCGAGCTTACCTTGCCGCAAATTCGCGGCATCGAAGGTGACATTGCCGCAATAGTTTACGGCAGAATTCCTCTTATGCTTCTTGAAAAATGTGTTTCAAAGGAAATAACAACCTGCGAAAATTGTGAAAAAGATCAAGCAAGCATCACCGATCGCCGAGGCGTGACCTTTCCCATCCTTCGAGAATTTGAGCATAGAAACGTCATCTATAACAGCGCTCCGACCTATATGGCAGACCGAGAGACCGACCTTAAGAGTGCGAAAGTGACAAACCGCCACTTCATCTTCTCAACCGAGAGCGCCAACGAGGTCGACGAGGTAATAAACGCATATAAAAACAATTCCCCCGCAAAAGAGGGACAAAAAATAAGAAGAATTTAAAAATTGCCGACCAAAAGGTCGGCTTTTTTATTTGCTGAATCGGGATTTATCGGTGTGTTAGCACTCGCTTTGCGCTATTGTTTTGTCCACTTTTTCAAAAGTGGCTCTCCACGAGCAGTGGCGCGGTTCAAGGGCGCGCAGCCCTTGTATACGCCATTTCTTTTTGGGAACTTTTTCTTTGTGGCTATACCTGCAAAGAAAAAGTGGATAAACGGAAAGCAGTTGCTACAGTCAGTGGCACTGTATTTAAATACCAAGACTCTT
>CAZLIB010000053.1:5757-7357 GCA_964559465.1 uncultured Lachnospiraceae bacterium | reverse complement strand
GAGTGGTAACCACTTTAAGCAACTGAGGGAGTTCCCCAAGCAAAGCGAGGTCCCCCTCATCGCCCATCACCCCTCGCCACACCGCCACACCCTCGCCCCTCACCCCGCCGCCATCTCCCCAAAAACAGAGAGAAATAACAAAGCCACTTGTGTTTTTGCTCACATCGGCAATATGAACATTGTGCAAATTGCACGAAAAAATATTATTTTTGGGAAATATATTGTAAAAAAATTATCATGGTGTTATAATGTGGTAAAGTGCAAAAATATGTACTAATTTAAATTTTAAAAGGGGAAAATTATGAAAAACACAAGCAAAATTTTAGCTCTCGTGCTCGTCGTTATGACGTTGATCATGAGCTTGAGCGCAATCACTGTAAATGCTGAATCTACATCTACAAACGTGTATACACTCAATGCTAATGATTTGGATGTAACTACAGCATCGGCAGATAACACAAGAATTCCTGCTGGTACAAATAATTACTTTACAGTCATTTTGAAGAATGGCGGTAAAATTAAAGAAGCAACGAATGTTTTTGAAGATGAATCCAGCTTTAGCAAAGTTATTAACTTTGGTGGCAAGATTAACTGGAGTAGCGGCGTAGTTAATAAGAGCGCTATCGAGTTTACAACAGCAAATAAGGGAAAAGTTAAAGTTTGGTGGATCGCTGATAAAGCAGACGCTTACTTAACACTTCAAAACCTTGATAAGCCTAAGACGGATATAGCAAAAACTGAAGCAGCGACAGTAGCAGGAACCCTCTATATTACTGAGTTTGAAATATCTGGGGCAGGAACATGGTACGTTGCACCTGCTGGTAACAATGGTTCCATTTGTAAGGTTGTAGTAACTGAAATTCCCGATTGCACACACACAGGCGGCACAGCTACGTGTATGGAACAGGCAGTTTGCACAAACTGTGGCGAATCCTACGGTGAACTTTCAACTGACCACAACTATGTTGACGGTGCATGCTCCGTTTGCGGAACACCCGACCCCGATGTTTGCCAGCATACAAATAAAACTCCTGCTACTTGCACAGCGCCCGAAACATGTGAATGTGGCGAAACATTTGGTGAAGCGCTCGGTCACATTGAAGTAGCTGATGCAGCAGTTGAACCCACTTGTACCGAAAAGGGTAAGGAAGCAGGCTCACACTGTGACAGATGTGGTGATACTCTCGTAGCTCAGGAGGAGGTTGCTGCTCTTGGTCACACACTTACATTCGTAACAACAGTTCCCACAGCTGATGCTGCGGGTAAGACAATCGCTGATTGCTCAGTTTGCAAGGAACATTTCGATTTCGGCGAGGTTAACGTTCTTGGTGCAGGCTTGCACGTTCTGGATGCGAATGATATCAGCGGTCTTATTTCTAATCCTTACGACGGTCAGGTTGTAGTGGTTAACGGCAAGTTTGCGCTTCATCTCAGCGAAAAGAGTGCAGTTGACACCAGTGAGAAGGATTTCGACTCTCACGACTGGTGGAGCTCTACTCACAGATATAAGCTCGGTGCTGAATCTGCTTTGTTGACAAACGGCGAAGAGGGAAGCCAAGTTAAAAATGGCGGCTATAAGAGCTACGTTCAGTTCACAATT
>CAZLIB010000053.1:3368-5747 GCA_964559465.1 uncultured Lachnospiraceae bacterium | reverse complement strand
CAACAATAAAGGTTTGCTGGGTATCCAACGGTGATGGCAGACAGGTTGGTATCTACGATATGGACGGTAAGCTTGTAACAGCTTCTGACGCTGAAAGTGTGAAGAACGGTGTATATTACAGCGAATTGACACTTGACGCGGCAGGCACATACCTTCTCGGTACGGAATGTACAAAAGAGGGCGATGCCGGTTCCATCAACTTGTATAGAATAGAAGTTGATGTTGAAGCTCCCGTGGTTGAAGACCCCACAGATGATCCTACAGATGATCCTACAGAGGAACCTACAGATGATCCTACAGATGATCCTACAGACGAGCCCGTAGAAGAGCTTGGCTTCTTTGCAAGAATCTGGGCAGCAATCCTTGGATTCCTCAAAACCCTTGCATTCTTCAAGAAACTTTTCGGATTGTTCGGATTGGTATTATAATAATACAATAGAGCATAAACAGTGTTCTATCAAATAAGAGCAGGCGGAAACGCCTGCTCTTGCTTTTTGTAGAAAAATTGACCAATAAAAAATGAATTTCGTTCTTTTGTTCATTTATCGGTTACCGAATTTGTGCATAATTACCAAATTATTTTAATTTTGGAAAAACATATTGTAATATTTTTAACATAGTGCTATAATATATGCGGTGCAAAATAATGTACTAAAAAATATATATATGAAAGGAAAAAATATGAAAAACACAAGCAAAATTTTAGCTCTCGTGCTCGTTCTTGTTATGGCTTTGACGAGCGTAGCAGCTATCACAGCAAGTGCGGCGGCAGGAGAGACGTGGACAGTAGTTGGTGAAACAGGACTTTGCGGATCTGGTTGGGTGGTTACTGACACAAGCAATGATATGACATATGATTCAGAACTTGATGCATATGTTAAGGTTTACGAAGGCGTGGCAGCTGGTACTTACAAATTTAAGTGTGCTAAAGATCACGCTTGGAGCACGTCTTATCCAAGTTCCGACTTTGTTCTTACTGTTGGGGAAGATAACAGTACAGTAACCATCACTCTTAAGGGCACTACGGTTGTTGTCGATCTTAATGGAACAACTCAAGTTTGTTCTCCCTCTTATACTATCGCAGGTACAGGTGATCATCTCGGTACATTATGGGATGTTGCCAATACTGCTAACGATATGATCTACGACATAGCAACTGGTACATATATTAAGGTATATGAAAATGTTGCAGCTGGCTCATATAAATTTAAATGTGCTGAAAATCATGATTGGGGTACTGCTTATCCTAGCAGTGACAAATCATTTACCGTAGCGACAGATGGTAGCACAGTTACTATTACACTTAATGGTACAGCTGTTGCCGTTAAGGTCGTTGCTCCACACGATTGTGCAGCGAATATGTCTGACGCTACATGTACAGCTCCTGCAACATGTACAGTTTGTGGCGCAACAAGCGGTGAAGCTCTTGGACACGATTACGGCGAAGATGGAGAAGATGCCGCTTGCGGAATATGTGGCACTCCTAACCCCAATGCTTGCCAACACACAAATAAAACAGAAGTAAATACAGCTACTTGCCTTGCAGGTGGTCAGACATATTCTGAATGTGATGATTGTCATGAAAAGTTTGACGTAACAGAGGCTGACGCTCTTGGCCATGATTATGTAGATGGCAATTGCTCACGTTGTGATTATGTTGAAATGTATTTTATCAACTCTGGTGGTTGGGAGATAGTACAGTTCTATTTCTGGGGAACTGACAATAATCCTGCATGGCCTGGCAACGAATTAGAAAAGACAGGTGAAAAGATTAACGGTTACGATGTTTACGTGGCAGAGGTTGATAGTAATTGCGGAGGCTTCCTTTTCACTAATAAAGTGAATAATGAAGGATCTCAAACCGGTGACCTCCTTGCAAGCGAAGGAGCAGGTAATTACTACTATTATGCAGATGGTAAATGGTATACAAGTATCAATGACATTCCTACAGAAGTTAAAGATTCTTGGGGCGTTATCGGTGTTACTGACTGGAACACAGATATTGCTATGGAAGAAGTTTCCGAAGGCGTTTGGGAAGTAACTCTTGATCTTACTAAGGGAACAGAATTTAAGGTTCGTAAAAACTCCGGTTGGGATGTGAACTTCGGTGCTAATGGAGTACATGGTGGTGATAATATTACAGTTTTGGTAGATGGTAACTATACTATTCGTCTTAGTAAAATAGTAGATGGCGAATCTGCTACCCTCGAATTTATCCACAATAATCACTCATGCACATCAAAGGTAACAGCTCCTACATGTACAGAAGCAGGCTACACAACTTATACTTGTGAATGTGGATATAGTTACACAGAAGATGGTGATGCTGCTCTCGGTCACGATATGGTAACAGACGCAGCAGTAGATCCCACATGTACA
>CAZLIB010000053.1:0-3268 GCA_964559465.1 uncultured Lachnospiraceae bacterium | reverse complement strand
AAGATGTGAAGACGCAACAACAGCACAGACAGTTGTTGCTGCTCTCGGTCACGATATGGTAACAGACGCAGCAGTAGATCCCACATGTACAGCAACAGGTCTTACAGAGGGCTCACACTGCTCAAGATGTGAAGACGCAACAACAGCACAGACAGTTGTTGCTGCTCTCGGTCACGATTGGGTAACTGATGAAGCAGTAGCTCCCACATGTACAGAAACAGGTCTTACAGAAGGCAAGCATTGCTCAAGATGCGACCAGAAGGTAGTACAGAATGAAGTTCCTGCTAAGGGTCACTCCTTCGCAGATGGCAAGTGCGGCGTTTGCGGCGCAGACGATCCCGATTACATTGCTCCCGAAGAACCCGCAGAAGAGCTTGGCTTCTTTGCAAGAATCTGGGCAGCAATTCTTGCATTCTTCCAGAGCCTTCTTGGATTTTTCAAGAAATAATATATAATGCTTAAATAAGCTTAAATATTTAAAAAAGGGCAGGCGGAAACGCCTGCTCTTGCTTTTATGTTGGCGCATTTGTGAATAAAGTTCATAAACCGAACCCTTTTGTTCATAAAAAAATGAGAGTTTTTGTGAATAATTTACAAATCGTAGGAATTTTTAAAAAATATATTGTAATATTTTCTACATAATGATATAATAATTATGGTGCAAAACTATGTACTAAATTATTTTTTATGAAAGGAAATTTTATGAAAAACACAACTAAAATTTTAGCTCTCGTGCTCGTTGTTATGACAGTACTTATGAGCTTGACAGCTTTCACTGCGAGTGCGGCTGATACCGTGCATGAGCACAGCTTCAGTGGAAAGAATCTTGAAGATGATTACTTTACAATTGAAGGTACTGCATCTGATAGCAAGGGATCCGTTACATATAACGGAACAACTATTGGAGAATGCTTAAAGATGGAAACCAGCACAAAGATTACATTTACTGCTGCGAATCCCGGAACAATTACATTGGTATTTGGTGGTACTGGTACAAGTGCTGACACTTATTTCTATATTGATAAGGAAACAAATAAAACAAAGCTTTATCCTACTCAGCCCGAAGGTGCAGATTATTACATTTACACTGCTACACTCGAAGCTGGTGAGCATGTTGTTACTAAAGGTAATACAACACAATTGTACTATATCTCTTTTGTAGAGACAGCTTCTTCCGAACCCGAAACTCCCGCTCACGTTAATACTCTCACAGTAGGCGAAACTAATACCATTGTTATTGATGACACATATAATAACGGTTATGGATATTATGTTACATCTGTAGTATTTGCTGCTGAAGAGGCTGCTAATTACTCATTTGTAGGTGAAGGTCTTACAATTTGGATTTATGATATTAATAACACTTTGCTTTCTACAAATGGTTCAGCAAATCTTGAAGCTGGTTACTATACTATTTTCATTGCATCTAATCTTCCTGGAACAACAGGTACATATAACGTAGCTGTTACAAAGTCTGCTTGGCTTTACAACCTTGCGGTTGGTGACAACAGCGTGATTATTGATGCTGCACATGGTGCGTTGGACAATGGCTATGGATATCCTACACTTGCAACATTCTTCACAGTAACAGAAAAAGCTAATTATTCATTTGCTGGTGAAGGTCTTACAATTTTCGTTTATGATGCTACAAGCACGCTTGTGTCTTATACCTCTGCTCCGGTTGAACTTGATGCGGGCGTATATACAGTATGTGCTGCATATACTGAAATGGGCACGACTGGCACAGCTAATATTACAATTACAAAGACTGCTATCTCCGAAGGTGGCGAAGAAGGCGGCGAAACACCCGATACACCTACTCACGATGGTGAACAGGTATTCGTTCTTGGTGAAAACACAGTAGTTATTGATGGTTGCACACTTAATGGTGCTGGCACAGCTGTTGAAATGGTTAAGTTCGTAGTGACCGAAAAGGCAAAATATACATTCACATCTGAAAGTCTTAATACATTTATTTCAACTTCCAATAATCCCACGGACTATACTGCTTACGTAGGTGGTGCATTGGTAAACGAAGCTATTCTTGAACCCGGCACATACTACATTTGCTGCGGTAACACTGACGCAAGAGGAACATTTACTGTAACAGCTACTAAGACAGAGATTGAAGAAAACTGTGAGCATGAATGGACTCCCGCTACTTGCTCAACTCCCAAGAAATGTTCAAAGTGCGGCGAAACAGAAGAAGGACTTAATCCCGACGTACATGCACCTTTCGCTGATACATGCTTGCTTTGCGGCAAAGACGTTCCTTCCTTCAAGGCTGGCGATAACCACGTTATTTACGTTCCCGGCGCAGCTAACCTTATGGCTAATGGTGACCTTTACGCTAAGGTAGAGATCACAGAACCCGGTGTTTACGTAATTTCCGGCGGCGCTGCTGAAATGATTAAGGTATATATGTGGACTGTTCCTACAAGCAGTCTTGAAAATGGACAGCTCACAATGGATACACCTTACGGCGTTAACATTGACCCAATGACCGAGTCAGGATTGGCTGATTACTTTGTAATAGAGCTCCCTGAAGCCGGTGTATACTGGATCGGTTTTTCTTTCAACCTTAGAGAAGAGGGAGATGAAGGATGCGAATTCAACATCAACATTTCTCTCCACGCTGAACACGAATACGTTAACGGTAAGTGCGAAGTTTGTGGCGAAGCAGAGCCCGTAGCTGATCCCGACGAACCCATAGTTGAACCCGTAGAGCTTAGCCTTTGGGATAAGATCCTTGCGTTCCTTATGAGTCTTCTTGCAAAGATCAGAAGCTTTCTTAAAATCTAATTATTAATAGAACTATGATAAAAGAGCAGGCAGAAATGCCTGCTCGTCTGTATGCGGTGTAATGACTCTTGGATTGATCGTTATGATGATTATAGCGGTCGTGGAAAGACTGACGATCAATGACGGTTGGACAGGTATCGGTGGTTTTATGATATCCATTGTTTTCGTTCTGCCGTTCATTCTTGGCTTGGTGCTTTTTGAAGCAATCACTCTAAAAAAGAAAAACGGATATAAGACTATGGAACTGTATAGCTTGTTTGCGCTAATCCTCGTGTGGTTGCTGTCAATACCGACATATCTTTATGTGATATAAAAAAAGTTTCTATATAAGAAAAAACGATAATAAAAAAGAACAGGAGGTTGTTTATGAAAAAGATTATATTAAGAATTATATCGGCAATATGCATAGTGTTACTCTGTTTTTCTATGGCTTCCTGTTCTTCGTACAAGGTTGAAGAAGGATATT
>CAZLIB010000052.1:0-7363 GCA_964559465.1 uncultured Lachnospiraceae bacterium | reverse complement strand
CCGATCTGGAAGATTATTTCAAATCAAAGCTGTGCTTATTTGATAAGTGCAAGCTTGGAATAATAAATGTTGACGACGAATACGGAAAAAGAATAAAGACACTCGCTCCGTGCAAAATAAAGACCTGCTCGATGGGTCAGAAAGCTGATTTTTCGACTGAAGATATAAAAAATCTTTGCGAAAAGGGAACACGTTACACACTAAAGCACGAAAATGATTGCTTTGATGTGAGATGTAAGATCCCGGGAAAATTTTCAATTATGAATTCAATGCAGGCGTGCGCTTGTGCGCTTGAATTAAAGATAGACAAAAATGATATAAAACGATCCTTTGAAAACTTTACGGGTGTCAGGGGCAGACTTGAAAAAGTAGAGCTTTCACGGGGTCAGCCTTTTGCGCTCTTTATAGATTACGCCCACACACCCGACGCGCTGCAGAAGCTTCTTGAAACCGTAAACGAGATCAAAGATGAAGAAAGCAGAGTGGTTCTGGTCTTTGGGTGCGGCGGTGACAGAGAAAGGCAAAAGCGAAAAATAATGGGAAGAATTGCCGTGCAAGGAGCCGACCTCGTTATAGTAACGAGCGACAATCCGCGAAGCGAGGATCCCGCACAGATAATAAACGATATTCTTTCGGGAACTGCAGGGTATAACAACTACACGGTAATTTCCGACAGAAGAGCCGCTATTGAATATGCAATAGCGAATGCCTGCGCAGGCGATATCATTTTGCTCGCAGGTAAGGGACACGAAAATTATGAGATAAACGCGCGCGGGCGCTTCGATTTCGACGAAAGAGAGATCGCCAAAGCGGCATTTGATAAATACTACAAGGAGGAATGAGCTATGAAGATCAAGCTTGGTCTTGGACGTCTTACGGCCGATAAGGTTGCAACCATCTGCGGCGGCACGCTTTATACTGTTGCATGTGAGAATAAGGTTCTTTTTGAAACAGTTTGCACTGACTCTCGCGAGGCAGACAATACTTCTATGTTCGTTGCTATCCGCGGCGAAAGAGTTGACGGTCACTCATTCATCTCAAACGTGGTTAAGCAGGGCTGCCGCTGCGTTATCGCTGAAAGAGTACCCCTTGATGTTAAAGGAGTTGCAGTAATTCTCGTACAGGATTCCATCCGTGCTATCCGCGATATCGCAGAATACGTTAAGAGTCAGGTGGAGGTTAAAACTGTTGCGATCACGGGCTCCGTAGGTAAGACAACGACAAAGGAATTCGTTTCCGCAGTTCTTGACAGAAAATTCAATCTCTATAAAACAAACGGTAACTTCAACTCAACTATAGGTATGCCTATGAGCATGCTTGAGCTCAGCCAAAGAAATGATGCCGCAGTATTCGAGATGGGTATGAGCGGTCTTGGAGAGATCGAGTATATGAGCGAGGCGGCAAAGCCTGACGTTGCGGTTATCACGAACATCGGTTCTTCCCACCTTGAAGCGCTTGGCTCAAGAGAGAACATTCGCCGCGCAAAGATGGAGATCACCGCAGGACTTAAGGACGGCGGCACACTCTTCCTCAACGGTGACGAGCCCTTGCTCGTCGGTCACGAGAGCGATAGATATAACGTTGTTTACTTTGGTATGAAGAACGAGGAATGCGATTATTTCGCAAGCAACGTGAGAAATACAGAATGCGGCCTTATATTTGATATGAGAACACCAAACGGCGAATATAAGAATATCGAGATCAAGGTCGCAGGCGCACATAACGTTTATAATGCCATGGTGGCGTTTACTGTTGGACTTAATATGAATATGGCAGAAGCAGATATCCGCGAGGGACTTCTTTCTTACGTTCCCGCAGGTATGCGTCAGCACATCTATACACTTGGCGGCGTTACTATCATCGAGGACTGCTATAACGCAAGCCCCGAATCTATGAGCGCGGCTATCAACGTGCTTGATGACACCGCAAAGGCAAGAGGCGGCAGAATGATCGCGCTTCTTGGCGATATGAGAGAGCTTGGTAAGACAGAAGCAGAGCTTCATGCAGGAGTTGGCGCTTGTCTTGCAGATAAAAAGCCCGACTATCTTTTCACTTACGGTGAGCTTTCTTCCAAGAATCTTGCCGACGGTGCGGTAAAGAACGGCATGAGCGAAAAGCAGATATTCAGAAATCCCATAACAGATGCTGAGGCGGTTGGTAAAAAGCTTCTTTCGGTTCTTAAAGAGGGTGACGTTCTTTTGGTTAAAGCCAGCCGTGGACTTAAAGCAGAAAACGTGCTTGCATACATTACGGCACAGCTTGCATAATTTAATAGAGGAAATTGAGAAATGGTTATTGAGTTTATTTTGGTCGCACTTGCGATATTTCTTATAACAGTCGTACTGGAGAAGCTCATAATCCCAATACTTCAAAGCCATAAGGTCGGTCAAAGAATTCTTGAGATCGGGCCCCGTTGGCACAAGGATAAAGCAGGTACTCCCACAATGGGCGGCATCTGCTTTATTATGGCAATATTGGTGGTTATGGCGGTTATGTCGGTCATTATTGCAGTGAACGGCAAGGGTGGGGAGCTCATTCCCTTGGCACTCGCGCTCGGTCTTGCAACGCTTAACGGTATGATCGGTTTTTTCGACGACTACACAAAGCTCGTTAAGAAGCAGAACGAGGGCTTTACCGCAAAGCAGAAGATAATTTTGCAGTCACTTGTAGCTGTTGTCTATCTTGCAGCTATGGCATTTACGGATAATATCAACACCGCGCTTCACATTCCGTTCACAAGCGTTTCTCTTGAGCTTGGCGCGTTTTATTACGTTTTCGCATTCATACTTATAATCGGATTTGTTAATAGCGTGAATCTCACTGACGGTATCGACGGACTTGCAAGCTCAGTTACGCTCGTTGTCGGTATATTCTTCAGTGTGGTAGCATTTACTGTTGAAAGCAGAATTCTTGCACTTATCGGCGCATCCCTTATAGGCGCGACTGCAGGATTTCTTATTTATAACTTCTACCCTGCAAGAGTATTTATGGGTGACACTGGCTCGCTTTTCCTTGGCGGTCTTGTGGTTGGCGCAACGTTCGTGCTTGACGAGCCTATGATAATCTTCCTTGTAGGTATCATCTATCTTGTTGAGGCGGCATCCGACATTATTCAGGTCGGTGTTTATAAGCTCTCGGGCAGAAAAAAGAGAGTGTTTAAAATGGCGCCCATCCATCATCACTTTGAGCAGTGCGGCTGGAGCGAGATAAAGATAGTTTGTATTTTTTCACTTGTTACACTCGTGTTCTGCACGGTAGCTTATTTCGGATTATAATTTTTTTGGAGGTATGGGTATGGCAAATAATAAGAAGACAAACGCCCCTGCGTCCACCGAAAAGAAAAGCATAATAGATAAAATAAATGAATATATGGAGAGAAGGCGTGAAGCGGCTTATAAGAAGGATGAATCCTTCCACAAGGCTATCACGCCCGATCACGCTCCCGCAGGGGAGAAAAAAGGTGAAAGGGTTATTTACAGGAACGGTATCGACACGCGTTTCCTTGTGTATGTAATCCTTTTGCTTTGTTTTGGGGCGGTTATGATGTATAGCGCGACCTATTTTTCCGCTGAACAAAAATTTGGTGATAGCACGTATTTTATAAGTCGTTATTTGATTTTTGCGATAGCGGCATGTGCTATTACAGTTCCTTTTGTCATCTATGCTCGCCCTTGGTTCTGGAAGTGCTTCGGCACAATAACGTATATCGGTTCTGCATTCCTGCTTGTGCTTGTTTTACTGGATATTCCGGGAATAAGTGCGGAGTATAACGGTGCGCAGAGATGGTTGGATTTTGGATTTATAACTATACAACCGTCCGAGTTTGCAAAAACGGGCGTCGTGATGATGCTTGCATTCTATATGTCAAAATATGACAATAAGCTTATAAATGATAAGAATATAAAAAGCGAATTCAAATACGGCGTGTTCTACCCCGCGTGTATTTTCGGTGCAATATGTGTTCTTATTATGCTTGAAAAGCATATTTCGGGACTTATGATCGTCGGTATGATAGGAATTGCTCTTATGTTTATGGGCGGCACACGAAGCAAATGGATTTTTATGATCATTGGCGCTATTGCCGTTGCAGGCTGTTTGCTAATTCTCGTGTCAGACTATGCTCAGCTTCGTGTTGACACCTGGATCAATATTGATAAAGCCGATCCCCTTGGTTCAGCATATCAAACGCTTCAGGGCTTGTATGCTATAGGCTCGGGCGGACTTTTCGGAGTGGGACTTGGCAATAGCCGACAAAAATACGGATACATAGTAGAGGTTCAAAATGACTTTGTTTTCACGATCGTTTGTGAGGAGCTTGGCTTTTTCGGCGCGGCATTACTTATAGGATTGTTTGCGCTCGTCGTTGTTCGCGGTTTCAAGATAGCTGCAAGGGCACCGGATAAATATACCTCACTTTTAGTTTTCGGACTCATATTCAAGCTTGCGCTTCAGGTGGCGCTGAATATTGCAGTTGTAACTAATTCAATGCCCAATACGGGTATATCCTTGCCGTTCTTCAGCGCAGGCGGTACGGCACTCGCACTTCAGATATTTGAAATGGGCATCGTTCTTTCCGTTTCAAGATTCAGCACAGTAAAGAAAAAATAAGAAAGGGCAGGAAGAAGAAATGAGAGTTTTAATGACGGGCGGCGGCACTGCGGGACATATAAATCCTGCGCTTGCTATCGCTAATACTATAAAAAAGAATATTCCGAATGCAGAGATCGAGTTCGTCGGCACAAAGCGCGGACTTGAGAATACACTCGTTACTAAAGAGGGCTATAAGCTCCACCACGTTAATATTATGGGCATCAGCCGTTCGCTTTCACTCAAAAATCTTAAGGCGGCTTGCCTTATGATAAGTTCTCAATTCGAGGCAAAGAAGATAATAAAGAAATTCAAGCCCGATATTGTTATCGGTACGGGGGGCTACGTTTGCTGGCCTGCTCTCAAGGTGGCGGCAAAGATGGGAATTCCCACTCTCGCTCACGAATCCAATGCAAGACCGGGTCTTGCGATAAAGCAGCTTCAGGACTCGCTTGATAAGATACTTGTAAATTTCAAGGATAGTGAAAAATACATCAAGAATAAAGAAAAGATCGTTCACGTAGGAAATCCGTTGCGCGGCGGCTTTGGCGGACTTGACTATACCGAGGCAAGAGAAAAGCTGGGTATTCCAAGGGACAAGATCTATGTTCTCGCGTTTGGCGGAAGCCTTGGCGCGCAGAGGGTAAACGAAACCGTGTTTGCATATATGAAAAACGTTGTGAGAAACAACGAAAACGTTATATGTCATCTTGCAACGGGCAAGAATTATTATGCGGAATTCAGCAAAATGGCAAATGATGCAGGACTTGACGATTGCGCTAATATCTCACTTATGGAGTATATCCACGATATGCACGTAAGAATGAGCGCGGCAGACGTTATCATCTGCCGTGCGGGCGCTATGACCATATCCGAGCTTGCTATGATGAAAAAAGCGTGTCTGATGATACCCTCACCAAACGTTGTTGATAACCATCAGTATAAGAACGCAAAGGTTCTTGCAGATGCTGAAGCAGTTGTTATGATTGAGGAAAAGAGCCTTGATGATACGACTTTTGCAAGAGAAATGAATTCTCTTGTAAGTAACTCCAAAAAGAGAGAAGAGCTTTCTGCGAATATTTCATCCTTTGCAAATCCCGAGGCCAACAAGCTCATCTTTGATGAGATAATGAACCTTGTAAAGAAATAATATGGACGAAAAGTTAAACAAAAGGGAAGAAGAAAGACCCGCGCACAAAAGATCAAGCAAAATTATATTCGTGCTTGGTGTAATAGTTGCTTTTGTACTCGCTCTTTCGGTGATTACCTCTATACTGCTTTTGCTTTTTCCCGTTGGGGAATTTGACGTTGTTGGCGATAGCAGATACACCTATGCAGATATAATCGAAGCATCAGGAATAAGTAAAAATGCCCGCTTGTACTACGTAAACGAGAAAAAGGCAGAGCAGAGAATACTTGCCGCAATGCCTTATCTTGAAAGCGTAAGGGTGACGTCTTACTTTCCCAACCGTGTAAAGATAGAAATAAAAGAATTTGAAGATATTTATCTTGTAAAGCATACAAACGGCTTTTGTTATGTCAACGGCAGCTTTGAGATACTTGAGATAGTTGAGAATGCTCCAAGCTTCGAGCGCTTTTCGGGCATCTTCGTAAAGCTTGAAAACGAAACCTTGGGTGAGATAGGTACGACATATCAGGGTGAGGACGCAGAACGAGCAAAAGAGCTTGTGCGTTATCTAAAGGAATATGGCTTTTACGATTATCTTGATATAATAGACGTTGAGCAGAAATATAACAACGCATTTGTGATCGCCAAAAGATTCAAATTCGTAATCGGTGCGATGACTGATATTGGCGAGAAGATAGACGCATCGTTCAAGGTGTGCTTTACCGATAGCTTCAAGAGAGAAGAAAAATGCATAATAGACGCTACAGACAAAAAAAGAGTTGTTTTGCGATATATAACCGACGAAATTATACGCGAAGAATTTGATTTTTGCCAAAATTGAGAAAAAACACATTAATTTTTAATAAAAAAACAAAAAAACTCTTGCAAATATTACAAAAATATATTATTATATATGTATGGACGAACTTCTATATATTTTTGTGAGATTTGGAGGACAAATAAATGATTTTTGAACATGACGACAGCATGAGCAGCGGCGTTAATATTAAGGTTATTGGTGTTGGCGGCGGCGGTAACAATGCAGTTAACCGTATGATCAATACAAATATAAAGGGCGTTGAGTTTATTGCTATCAATACTGACAGACAGGCGCTCAGAAGAAGCGATGCATCCGTACAGCTCGTTATCGGTGAAAAGGTAACCAAGGGCTTTGGCGCAGGTGCTAACCCCGTTATCGGTACACGCTCAGCCGAGGAATCCGTTGACGAAATCAAGGCACTTCTTTCGGGTGCTGATATGTGCTTTATCACGGCAGGCATGGGTGGCGGTACAGGAACAGGTGCGGCTCCCGTTGTGGCTCGCATCGCAAGAGAGCTTGATATTCTTACTGTTGCTATCGTTACAAAGCCCTTCGCTTTTGAGGGCACAAGAAGAATGAACCAGGCAGAGGAGGGTATTGCCGAGCTCGCGCAGTACGTCGACTCTTTGATCGTTATCCCCAATGAGAGACTGAAGGAGGTCTCCAACGCAAAGATCACTTTGGTCAACGCGTTCACCATCGCTGACGACGTTCTGCGCCGCGGTGTGCAGAGCATCTCCGACCTGATCAACTATACTGGACTCATCAACCTTGACTTTGCCGACGTGACCAGCGTCATGGCAAATGCGGGATACGCTCACATGGGC
>CAZLIB010000051.1:0-7483 GCA_964559465.1 uncultured Lachnospiraceae bacterium | reverse complement strand
ACAGGAGATAAGGGGCGCACATTCTGTAATGCCGTAGCCGTTAAGGATTACGATACCGATACCTTCGAATGTATCAATAATATCCTGATTGAGAGCCGCACCACCGCAGATGATCATTTCAAGCTTGCCGCCAAACGCACTTGTAACACTTGCAAAAAGCTTTTTACGAGCGTCGATGCCGACCTTTCTCAAGCCGTTGCTTGCTTTGATCATAGTACGAAGGAGCTTATCCTTACCCTGCTTTTCAGCGGTCGCCCAAATTCTCTTATAGAATGTTTCAACGAAAAGAGGAACAAGAATAAGGTGTGTGGGCTGCTGCTCCTTAAGCTCATTGAGAATATACTTAAGGCCACCGGAAATATATACCTCAGCACCCTGTGCATAATGTCCAACAAAGTTTACTGTTGAACCAAACGTGTGGTGAGGAGGCAATACACAAAGCGTTTTGGGGGTGATATTAAAGTTATACATGCCTTGTGTCATGTCGGAAACGATATTTGTTTGTGTAAGCATAACGCCCTTACCCTTGCCCGTCGTGCCTGATGTAAATACGATGCTTGCGAGCTTATTGGGGTCAAGATCATAATCATAATAGGAATTATCGCCGGATTCAACAAGCTTACGGCCTTTATATATGATGTCTTCAAGCACCAATACCTCGTCAAGGTCCGTAT
This sequence comes from uncultured Lachnospiraceae bacterium, assembly GCA_964559465.1. Taxonomy (GTDB): domain Bacteria; phylum Bacillota; class Clostridia; order Oscillospirales; family CAG-272; genus RGIG4608. The sequence goes on along the minus strand of CAZLIB010000051.1, from coordinate 6,809 downwards.
CATTGCTCATACAGATAAACACGGGATTTATAGTAAGTTCTTCACGAACCTTGACCATTTTTGCATCGATTATTGAACTGTAAAGGACAAAATCACATTCTGCGCTTTCGATAATGCTTCTGATGTCATCTGTGGGAAGCTCCTTATCTATCGGAACTGTCACAGCGCCGATTGACATTGTTGCATAGTAAGAGGTTACCCAGTTATATGATGCTTCACCTATAATAGCAATATGCTTTTCTCTAACACCCTCAGAAACAAGACCAGTGCCCATAGCAACGATATATTCTCTTGTTTCAGCAAATGTCTTTTTTGTTACCTCTTTTTTATGGGGATTTTCTTTATAAGAATATGCGATGCGGTCAGGATACTTATTAGCAACGTTTTCAGTCATTATTCTGAAATCTTCAAATACCGTTGTTTCATATAAAGGATAATTTTTAGATCTGTTTTTCATAATATCATCTCACTATTCTACAAATTTAATTAAAACTGAACCTTATCTTCGATATGTTTTTTAAGATCAGCAATCGGAATTCTGATTTGCTCCATAGTGTCTCTGTCTCTGATTGTCACGCAACCGTCTGTTTCGGATTCGAAATCGTATGTGATACAAAGAGGTGTACCGATCTCATCCTGACGTCTGTATCTCTTACCGATAGAGCCTGTTTCGTCGAAATCAACGTTGAAATACTTTGAAAGCTCACAGTAGATTTCATCTGCTTTATCAGAAAGCTTTTTGGAAAGAGGAAGAATTGCCGCCTTTATAGGTGCAAGTGCGGGATGGATGCGAAGAACTGTTCTTACGTCGTTCTTTTCTGCGTCAATAACTTCTTCATCATAAGCATCGCATAGAACAGCCAGAACGCTTCTTTCTACGCCAAGCGAGGGCTCAATAACGTAAGGCGTGTATCTTTCATTAGTTTCGGGATCAAAGTAAGTGAGATCCTTCTTGGACTCATTCTGGTGCTGTGTAAGGTCGTAATCTGTTCTGTCAGCAACACCCCAAAGCTCACCCCAACCGAATGGAAATAAGAATTCGAAGTCAGTTGTTGCCTTTGAGTAGAAGCAAAGCTCCTCGGGATCGTGGTCACGAAGGCGAAGATTTTCATCCTTAAGACCAATGTCAAGAAGCCACTGGTGACAGAAGTTTCTCCAATATGCGAACCATTCAAGGTCAGTTCCCGGCTTGCAGAAGAATTCAAGCTCCATCTGCTCAAACTCACGAACACGGAAGATGAAGTTACCGGGAGTGATCTCGTTTCTGAAAGCCTTACCTATCTGACCGATGCCGAAGGGCAATTTCTTACGGGTAGTTCTCTGCACGTTTACAAAGTTTGTAAAGATACCCTGAGCAGTTTCCGGACGAAGGTAAACTGTGTTTTTGGAATCCTCCGTTACACCCTGGAAGGTCTTGAACATAAGATTGAACTGACGAATGTCTGTAAAATTGTGCTTTTTACAGGTAGGACAAGGAATGTTGTGGTCTTCAACAAACGCCTTAAGCTCTGTCTGTGAGAAAGCGTCGATGGGCTTTTCAAGAGTATAGCCGTTTTCAGCACACCAATCCTCAATGAGCTTGTCAGCACGGAATCTTTCGTGGCACTCACGGCAGTCCATCATAGGATCGGAAAAGCCCGCAAGGTGACCTGAAGCGACCCAAGTCTGAGGGTTCATAAGAATAGCAGCATCAAGTCCAACATTGTACTTGTTTTCCTGCACGAACTTTTTCCACCAAGCTCTCTTGATGTTGTTTTTGAGCTCAACGCCAAGAGGACCGTAGTCCCAAGTGTTTGCAAGACCGCCATAGATCTCAGAACCGGGAAAAATAAATCCGCGGTTTTTGCATAAAGCAACGATTTTGTCCATTGTTTTTTCTGTGTTGTTCATATTTTTTGCCTTTCCTCCTTATAGCTGGCTTGCTATAAAAGATATAAATAAATTTATTTAAAAATATTTTTGTCAGAGTGATAAGAGTTGGGTGTAAAATACAATCTTGAAGAGGTGAGATGAGTTTGACCCTCAAGATTTACGATAGCATGATTAAAGGATGAGTACTTCGCAAATAAATTGCAATACTCTACGATTTCTTCATTTGAAAGATTAGTATTGATATTGCTGGATATCTCAAATGAAGAAATAGCTTGTGCTATCTTTCCCGCAGTTAATGGGTTAGCGTGTGCTGTAAGAAAGCTTCTCAGATATGAGTCACCGATGCTTGCCATTGAAACCTTTGTCATGTCATATTTTTCATATGTGAACATTTCATAAGCAAGCTCACCATACATATAGGAAAAGCCCAAATGCTCATGATTATTATACATAAAGGGGTACAGTATAAGATAATCAAAGCTGCCGATCGTATTTGTCAACGTGGAAATAGATTCTGCGTTGAACAAGATATATCTATCTATTTTGGCACCTATCAAATCTTCAATAGTCGATTTTAAAGGGGACAGATTATTCTTTTGATAAAGTGCTTGCAATACTCTTCCGTCTGCTAAAAGTGTGTTGTCAGGTATTGAAAGAAAGTTGATAGATTTATTTTCGGGATTACAGTTGATAACGGACAATGATACTATCTCTCCATTATGCGTTACGCCAACAAGAAGATTGGACTCTTTGCCTGTGGGATCAACTGAAATTTTGTCCATATATAAACTTGTCAAAATAATGCCTGAAACAAGTGCAAAAATCGCTAATGACAGGAAGAAGGATTTATAAAACAAAGTTAATTTTATTTTCATAATCAATTCCCTTCCAAAACGTTACACATTATACTACACATTGTAGTAAAAATCAATAGTATAATCGTATTTTAGATCAATCATGAAGCCTTTCACCCAAAATATTGCGATATTTTTGATAAAACTCCTCAAAATAACCGCCGTCCAATGCTTCTCTGATCTTTTCAGTGAGTTCATTGTAAAAATATAGATTGTGAATAACGGCAAGCCGCATTCCAAGAGCTTCTTTTGCCTTTATAAGATGGCGAATGTATGCTCTGCTATAGTTACGGCAAGCGGGACAGCCGCAGCCCTCGTCAAAAGGACGGGGATCTTTTGCATATTGCTCGTTCATAACGTTCATTTTGCCGTGCCATGTGAAAAGATTACCGTGACGCGCGTTTCTTGAGGGCATTACGCAGTCAAAAAAGTCAACTCCGCGATGAACCGCTTCAAGAATATTACAAGGAGTACCTACACCCATCAGATAACGAGGCTTATCCTTGGGCATAAATGGCTCAACGGTTTCAATGATATGATACATATCTTCAGTGGATTCACCAACGGCAAGTCCGCCTATTGCATAACCGTCAAGATCAAGCTCGGCTATCTCCTGCATATGCTTTATTCGAAGATCCTCATAGGTGCTTCCCTGATTGATACCGAAAAGCATTTGATTTTTATTGATCGTGTCGGGCAAGGAGTTAAGACGCTGCATTTCCGCCTTGCAGCGAACGAGCCAGCGTGTTGTTCTGTCACAGGACTGCTGAACGTATTTATATTCCGCAGGGTTTTCGATGCATTCGTCAAATGCCATTGCAATAGTGGAAGCGAGATTCGACTGAATCTGCATACTTTCCTCGGGACCCATGAATATTCTCCTACCATCTATATGAGAAGCAAAATGCACTCCTTCCTCTGTAATCTTACGAAGAGAGGCAAGCGAGAATACCTGAAATCCGCCGCTGTCAGTAAGCACGGGCTTATCCCAGTTAAAGAATTTATGGATACCGCCCATTTCCTTTATTAATCTATCACCCGGTCTTACATGGAGATGATATGTGTTGGAAAGCTCAACCTGACATTTAAGCTCTCTTAGATCCATTGTTGAAACACCGCCCTTAATGGCAGCACAGGTTCCAACGTTCATAAATACGGGTGTTTGTATATCGCCGTGAACGGTATGCAAAACTCCGCGTCTTGCATGTCCCTCGGTTTTTATAAGCTCAAAATTTTTACTCATTAATATATCCTTTCGTAGAGTTATGTTCTCTCAAATTGATGGTCGAGATTTCGTTTTGAAAGCTCCATAGCAACAGGTCTGCCATGAGGACAGAACGTGATGTCGGGTATCTTCATCAATTGCTCCACGATCCAATTCGTGTGCGCTTCGACGTATTCTCTGCCGGCTTTTATAGCCGCCTTGCATGATGCCTGATAAAGGGCTTTTTCAAAAAGAATATCTCTTGTAAGCTTGGCATTACCCTGACCGTCCTTAATTCTGTTCACCATAGTTGATATGGTGTCCTGAACGTCGCAGGCTGCAAGCTCGGTTGGAACAGAGAAAATCAGGATGCTATATTTTCTTGGTTGAATTTTAAAGCCAAGCTTTTCAAATTCCTCAAGATAATCGTTCATAACAGAAATCTCTGCAGAGGTGAGCATTATCTCAATGGGAGCTATGAGAATCTGTGAAGAAGGCTCCTTTTCCTTCATCATTTTTTTGTTTTTTTCGAAAATGATTCTTTCGTGTGCAGCATGCTTATCAATTATAAGCATTTTATCTTCTTTTTCAACTATGAGGTATGAGTTGAACACTTCACCTACTATTCTATAAACCGGGATAACTGTAGCTTCATCGTTTTTGGGTGAGTGTACAATAGCTTCATTACATTTAACGTCATATTCACCGTAATATTCCTCTTCAGCATAATCCTCGTCCAATGCCTCTTCGGTAGGAATATAGAAATATTTTGAATAATTTATGGAACATTCCAACACTTCTTTGGGAGAAAGCTTCAAGAAATCTTCATAAGACATTCCCTCATATTTTTTTTGAAGCTCATATGCCTCAACCGGTATTTCGCTTGATTCATCGGGATCAAGTTTCTGATCTTTTGTAACAAGAGGAAATTCTATAGGTCTTTTTGAGATTTCGTCCGAATACTTAATCTGATCGGTCTTTTCTTCATTTATGGAATTGACTATCGGAGCAAAGGCATGTGAAACAGGTCTTGCATCTGCAATAGATCTGTACTGCTCGGCATTAATTCTTGCCGGAATGTTATTTATTGAATTATTGATTTGAATTTCGGGGCGAGTTGTATTTTCCTCAAGAGCCGTTCTGACAGTATGATAGATCGCTTCAAAAACTGGTTTTTCATTGGAAAACTTGACCTCAAGCTTGGTGGGGTGCACGTTTATATCGACTGTCATGGGATTAATAGTCAGATTGAGAACGCAGCACGGAAACTTCTCGGGTGGCAAATAAGAGGTATATGCCTGTTCAATAGCCGCCATAGCGAGTTTACTTCTAATGTAACGGTTATTAATAAAGAAATTCTGAAAGTTCCTGTTAGATTTAACAATATCAGAACGACCGATATAGCCCGTAACGCGAATATCATTGATCTCGCTGTCAACATATATCATAGCGTTCTGCATTTGTTTACCCATTACGATATAAATAACGTTTTCAAGCTTTCCGTCACCGGGTGTTTCGAGCTTTATGCTTCCGTCAGAGATAAGTCTGAACCCCACCTCAGGGTGGGAAAGTGCGATTTTTTCTAAAATTGTCGAGATAGCACTGGACTCAGTTGCATCTCTCTTTAAGAACTTTCTTCTAGCGGGTATATTAGCAAAAAGATTTTCAACTATCACAGTAGTACCATTTCGTGCAGCTTGCTCGCTATATTCGATTATCTCCCCTCCATGCGCTTCAATCATAGCACCATAGGCAGAATCTTCGGTCTTGGAGATTATGCGAATGTCAGATACAGCTGCAATAGCGGCAAGAGCTTCTCCTCTCAATCCGAGTGTAAGTATCTTCATCAGATCGTCAGACGTTTTTATCTTACTTGTGGCGTGACGCTTTATCGCTATGGGAAGGTCTTCGGCTTCAATACCGCATCCATTATCTGAAACGCGCATATAAGTAATTCCGCCGTTTTTGATTTCAACTGTGATTTGAGTTGCCCCTGAGTCTATTGAATTTTCAAGCAATTCCTTAATTACAGAAGCAGGTCTATCAACCACTTCTCCTGCAGCTATAAGGTTTGCAACCGCAAATGAAAGAACATTTATTTTTCCCATAGTATCCCCTTTCCTTATTTGAGTCGATTATTCAATTCAAATAAAAGATTCATTGCTTCAACCGGTGTCATAGAATTAATATCTACCTTTTTGATATCTTCAATTACTGATTTTTCGGTAACATCTTCAAACGTTATAAGAGATTCCTTCTCTTCTGAAACGTTGGAATTTGAGGTAGTAAGTGTACGTGAGGTTTTTTCAACAGTTGCAAGTATTTCCTTTGCACGTTTAATAACCTCGTTAGGCAATCCTGCGAGCTTGGCTACCTCAATGCCGTAGCTATCATCGGTGGAGCCACGGATGATCTTTCGCAGGAATATGATATTATCATTGCGCTTTTTAGCGGCGATGTTATAGTTAACGATTCCACTGAACTCGTCTTCCATAGACGTAAGCTCGTGATAGTGAGTAGCAAAAAGGGTTTTTGCGCCTATCTTTTTACCGTTTGTATATTCGATGATCGCTCGCGCAATACTCATGCCGTCAAAGGTTGAAGTGCCTCTGCCGACCTCGTCGTATATGATAAGACTCTTTTGAGTCGCATTTCTTAAGATATATGCGACCTCATTCATTTCAAGCATAAAGGTCGATTGACCTGAAGCAAGATCGTCTGAAGCACCAACACGCGTAAATACCTTGTCAACAATACCTATGCGTGCGTCGCTGGCAGGAACGAATGATCCGATCTGTGCCATAACTACAATAAGAGCAACCTGACGCATATATGTAGATTTACCTGCCATATTAGGACCTGTAATGAGCATCAATCTA
>CAZLIB010000050.1:0-7492 GCA_964559465.1 uncultured Lachnospiraceae bacterium | reverse complement strand
GACTATCTCCGTCCCGACGGAAAGACACAGGTAACCGTTGAATATCACGACGACGTGCCCGTAAGAGTTGACACAGTGGTAATCTCTACACAGCACAGTGATTCCGTTACACTTGAACAGATCCGCGAGGATCTTATCAAGCACGTTATCACACCTATCATTCCCGCAAATCTTATTGACGCAGAAACAAAAATCTACATCAATCCTACAGGTCGTTTCGTAGTTGGCGGTCCTGCGGGTGACAGCGGTCTTACAGGCAGAAAGATCATCGTTGATACATACGGCGGCTACTCCCGTCACGGCGGTGGAGCCTTCTCCGGTAAGGACCCGACAAAGGTTGACCGTTCCGCTTGCTACGCAACAAGATATATCGCAAAGAACATTGTTGCAGCAGGTCTTGCTAAAAAGTGCGAGGTTCAGCTTGCATACGCTATCGGTGTTGCAAAGCCCGTGTCTGTAATGATCGATACTTTTGGAACGGGTGTTGTTGACGAAGCGCTTATTTCAGAAGCGGTGCAAAAGCACGTTGATCTTCGTCCTGCGGCTATTATCGACCGTTTTCAGCTTCGCCGTCCTATTTACAGTGCAACTGCGGCTTACGGTCACATGGGACGCGAGGATATTGATGCGCCTTGGGAAGCAAGGGATCTTGCGGAGGTGCTTCGCGCAGAGCTTCTTAAATAAGTTGGGATTTGTTAGTGTGTTAGCACACACTTTGTGCGATTGTTTTGTCCACTTTTTCAAAAGTGGCTCTCCACGAGCAGTGGCGCGGTCAAGGGCGCGCAGCCCTTGTATTCGCCATTTCTTTTTGTGAATTTTTCTTTGCGTTTTTTGCCAAATAAAAAGTGGATAAACGAAAAGCAGTTACTATAGTTTGCGGCACTAACTATAGATACCAATACATTTTAGCCGCTTTCTTTGCAAGTATAGGCGCAAAGAAAGCTATCAAAGAAACGCCGAATTCGCCTGCGCGGCGGGCGCCACCTTTGAAAAGGTAGACGAAACAAACGCTTGGCTTGCGCGAACAGCGTGCGTGACAAATCAAAATTTAAATGTAATCCAAAATAAAGACCTCAAATGAAGATTTGAGGTCTTTTGAAAAATATGAAAAGAAGGGGGCAATACTATGGCAAAGCATTTTGAAGAGATCGACGAGCAGGGAATATCTACGCTCGAGGGCGCGGTAGAGGGCGTTATTTATTCAAATAAGGAAAACGGTTATACTATTCTTGAGCTTATAACGGATAAGAATGAGCTTGTCACCGCCGTTGGTATTATGCCCTATATTAACGAGGGTGAAACTCTTAAAATATATGGAAAATGGGTACATAACGTCAAATACGGCAGGCAGTTTTCCGTTTCCAATTATGAAAAGGTGATGCCTGCCGACGAGGTGTCGATCCTTCGCTATCTCGCCTCGGGCGCGATAAAGGGAATTGGTCCTAAAACTGCGCAAAGGATCGTTGACGTTTACGGCAAGGATACCTTTGATGTTATTGAGAACCACCCCGAGTGGCTTGCGGAAATATCGGGTATCAGTCCCAAAAAAGCGCGCCAGATAGGTGAAGAGTTCCAAAAAAGCGCGGGAATGAGAAGCACAATGATGTTCTTCCGCGAATTTTTCGGAGCTGCTCTTACAATGAAGATATACAAGCGATTTGGTGCAAGGAGCGTTGAGCTTGCCAAGGCAAACCCATATATTCTCTGTGAGGAGATAGACGGCATAGGCTTTGAAAAGGCGGACGGAATGGCGCGTCAGCTTGGCTTCACTGCCGACGGACTTGACAGAATATGCTCGGGTGTTATCTATATGATGAAATATAGAATTGTGCAGAACGGTCACGTTTGTCTGCCTGAGGAGCTCCTTATAAAGAGTGCCTCTAATTTGCTTGAGGTGAGCGAGGAGAGTATCAGGATCGCGCTTGCAACGCTTACAAAACAGAACAAAATTCGCACTGTCAAGTATGACGGGGTGAAATATATATACGAAAAAGAGAGCTATGAGGCAGAAAAATATATCGCACGAAAGCTCGATCTGCTTGATAAGGTCTGCGCTTCGGTAAACGCAAGCGATATGGCGGCGTTCATATCAAAGGAAGAAAAGAGAAGCGGCATAACCTATGCTCCCTTGCAGAAAAAAGCAATATCAAGCTCACTTGAAAGCGGAGTTATGATACTCACGGGCGGCCCCGGAACAGGTAAGACCACTGTCGTTCGCGCTCTTATTGAGATATTTGACAGTATGGGCTTTGATACGGTCCTTGCCGCACCCACAGGGCGCGCGGCAAACAGAATGAGCGAGGCGACGGGACGAGAGGCAAAAACGATACACCGTCTGCTGGAAATGGATTTTTCTGAAAATATTTACGGAAGCTTTAATCGCGATGAGAACAATCTGCTTGATGAGGAAGTGATTATAGTCGACGAGGCGTCGATGATAGACCAGAATCTGATGTGTGCGCTTCTCAAGGCGATAAAACCCGGAGCGCGCCTTATAATCATTGGCGACAGCGATCAGCTTCCAAGCGTCGGGGCGGGAAATATTCTTCGCGACATTATCGACGGCGGCAGATTTGCAACCATTCGGCTTAATGAGATATTCCGTCAGGCAGGTGAAAGCTTGATAGTAATCAATGCTCACGCGATAAATAGGGGTGAAATGCCCGATCTTGAAACAAAAAATAAGGACTTTTTCTTCTTGCCGAGAGCAAATAACGCAGAAATTGCATATACTGTTGCAGACCTTTGCAAAAACAGATTGCCAAGGGCATACGGCGCAAAGGCGACGGCAAATATGCAGGTCATCTCTCCCTCGAGAAAGGGGGAGGCGGGTACTGAAAATCTTAACGTATTGCTTCAGAAAACGCTCAATCCCGAGCAGTTTGGCAAAAAGGAATATAAATATCGCTCTGTGACCTTCCGTCAAGGCGACAGAGTTATGCAGATAAAGAACAATTATGATCTGCAGTGGCAAAAGGATGACGGCACAACGGGCTGCGGCGTATTTAACGGTGACATTGGCTTTATTTATGATATAGATTTCAAAAATCAGTCGATGGAGATAGTGTTTGACGACAAGAGCATAATATATGATTTTTCATTTCTTGAGGAGCTTGAGCACGCCTATGCGATAACGGTGCATAAGAGCCAAGGAAGTGAGTATCCGATAGTTATTATCCCTGCTTATCGCGCTCCCGAGATGCTTCTTACAAGAAATATGCTCTATACCGCGGTAACAAGAGCGCAGACTATGGTCATTATCGTTGGCGAGCGCGAAATAGTGAAAACTATGGTCGAAAATGACCGTCAATCGCTTCGATATACGGGGCTTTCAAGAATGTTCGAGGAAAAAATATGAAAAGAGCATTGAATTTGTTTTCAAATCTCATCTTTCCTCCGAAATGTGCGAATTGTGATGAACTTTTAAGCGTTAAGCTTACAAGTAAGTTGACAGATCCTCTTTGCCCTGCGTGTAGATTGTATTTTGAAAATGAAAAGCAAAAGGAATGTTCGACTTGCGGTCTTTCAATGCAATTTTGCCGTTGTATGCCTCATGCTATGCAGAGAGCGCAGTGTCTGGCACTTTCAAAGCTGATATCTTATAGACCGCACGACGACGGTATGCAGATAAAGCCATTTTTCTATTCCGTCAAGCATTCAAACTATCAGGCGAGCTTTGATTTTCTCGCGGAGCAGATGCGCGCGCTTTTGATAGCGGAGATGAGGGAATATAAGCTTTCGCCAAGTGATTGCATTATCACCTTTTTGCCGCGTTCGCACAAGAATAAAGCGAATGACGGCTTTGATCAAAGCTTGGCACTCGCACGTGCTTTGTCAAAGATAACCGGCATTGAGCTGGTGCATTGTTTTGACAGAAGGCTGTTTTCGGGCGAGCAGAAAAAGCTAAACAAATATGAACGCAGGCTCAATATGAATTCCGCATATGAGCCAAGGGATGTTGAAGAAAAAATAAAGGATAAAACCGTGATACTCGTTGACGATATAGTCACAACGGGCTCTTCAATGGCATCCTGCGCGCGTCTTGCTTATGCTATGGGTGCTTATACTGTGATGGGTGTTTGCGTGGGTTACACGGAAAAGGCGAAAAATAATAAAAAATAAATGCATAAAACATTGATTTGTTTTAACATTTATGGTACAATAAACTAAAATGAGGTATTATGCACGAAAGGGGGAACGGAAATGCTTGACAAGAGCTTTTTGACAACTGATATTGGAATAGATCTTGGAACCTCGTCCGTTCTCGTTTACGTGAAGGATAAGGGAATAGTGCTTCGTGAGCCAAGCGTTGTTGCCATTGATAACAATACAAACAAAATAGTTCGAATTGGTAAGGAAGCGCAGCAGATGCTTGGGCGTGCGCCCGAAAATATTTCGATAATCCGTCCGCTAAAGGATGGTGTTATCAGCCAGTATAGCGTTACCCTGAAGATGCTTCAGTATTTTATAAGTCGCGCTTGCGGAATGACGATTATCAGACCTCGAGTTATGATATGTGTGCCGTCGGGCATAAACGAGGCAGAGGAAATGACAGTTATCAATGCCACAAATCAAGCAGGCGCGCGCCAGACATTACTTATTGAAGAACCCGTTGCTGCGGCTATCGGTGCCGGTATCAATATTGATGCGCCCGAGGGACATATGATAGTTGATATCGGAGGCGGCACGACTGATATTGCAGTCATCTCTTACGGTGGCGTGGTCGTTTCGGAGTCGATAAAGATTGCGGGAAACGAGCTTGACGAGGCGATAATGTCCTATATGAGAAAGAACCACAGGGTACTTATCGGTGAGCGCACCGCAGAGGAGATAAAGATAAAGGTCGGCAAGGTCTTTGAGGGCGCGCAGAAAAAGCAGACGGAGATGAGCGTTAAGGGCAGATGTCTTGTAAGGGGACTTCCTAAGGTAGTGACCTTCCACGCTAACGAAACACTTGATGCGCTTATTGAACCGCTTACTGCAATTATTGATACTATTTGTCTTGTTATTGAGAGAACACCGCCCGAGCTTCTTGGCGATGTCTATAAAAACGGTATTGTGCTTACGGGTGGCGGCTCAAAATTGACGGGACTTGATAAATTGATTGAAAAAACGACGGGAATTCGTACCTACGTTGCGAAGGATCCCATTTCGTGCGTAGCACTTGGCACGGGAAAATCGCTTGAAAATCTTGAGGGGGGCGCTCTCGGATTTTTAGGCAGCTTTGGAAATAGTTGATAATTATTGAAATCACGAAGAACTATTTCTTCGTGATTTTTTGGAACAGGAGATATATTATGGTAAAACAGACAGTTACTTTGGGTCACAAGCCCGAAAAGGCACTTGCATATTTTGAGGAGCTTTGCTCCATTCCGCACGGCTCAGGCAACGAGGAGGCAGTTGCGCATTATATCGAGGATTTCGCAAGGGCAAGAGGACTTTTCTGTATTCGCGATGCGAAAAATAACGTTTTTATAAGAAAAGAGGCGACTGACGGTTACGAAAACGTGCCTGCATACTTGCTTCAGGGACATACCGATATGGTATGCGCAAAGGAAACCTCGTCTGATCACGATTTTGAGCGTGATGCACTTGATCTTTATCTTGAGGACGGCTGGCTTCGAGCAAAAGGCACTACACTCGGGGGCGACGACGGAATTGCCGTTGCATTTATGCTTGCGCTTCTTGACGGCGAGATAAAGGAGCACCCCACGCTTGAATGTCTTTTCACAGTTGAAGAGGAAACGGGACTTGGCGGCGCAGAGGGCTTTGATTATTCTGTAGTTACTGCTAAAAAGATGATAAATCTTGACTCTGAGAGCGAGGATGAGGTCTGTGCGGGATGTGCAGGCGGAGTAAGAAGCAAGATAAGCTTCAAGCCCACTCTTGAAACATCAAGCGGTGACGTTATTACACTTTCCGTTGACGGTCTTTTCGGCGGTCACAGCGGTGTTGAGATCAACTGCGGACGCGCCAATGCTATCATTTTAGTCGCTAATATGCTTTCTGAGATCGCAAAGGATCAGGGACTTGCTCTTGTTTCGCTTGTTGGCGGTGAGAAGGACAATGCTATTCCTCGTATGTGCAGCGCAAAATTCGTTGCAGAGGACGCTTCGCGCGCAGTGGCTACAATCGAGCGTCTTGATGCCGAGATAAGAGAGGGACTTTGCGAGGCGGATGCAAATCTTAAGATTTCGGTTTCTGTTGATGCTGACGTTGAAAATGTTGAAACTCTTGTGGAGAGCGCAAAATTGCTTGATATGTTGAGAGATATAAAGGTTGGTGTGCTTGCTATTAGCGCGCATCTTGAGGGGCTTGTTGAATTTTCAAGAAATCTTGGCGTGATTGACGTTACCTCTGAAGGTGCATTTATTACGTATTCCTCGCGTTCTGCAAAAGAGGAGCAGATAGATCTTTCTATCGCGCAAGTCGATGAAAAGATAGGAGCGATTGGCGCATCTGTTCGCCATGCTAACAGGTATCCCGGTTGGGATTTCCTTCCCGAAAGTGAGCTTCGCGATTCTTACGTTCGCAAGTTTAAGGAGATAATGGGTAAGGACGTGCAAACAGTTGTTATTCATGCGGGGCTTGAATGTGGAATTATCAAATCCCGCATACCCGATATGGACATTATTTCTATAGGACCTAATATGAGAAATATTCATACACCCGACGAAGCGCTTGAACTTTCGTCCTGTTTGCGACTTTTTGAGGTGCTCAAGGCGGTTTTGAGTGAAAAATGAAATTCAGTAACGTATATTTCGTAAACGGAACTGCATATGCAGGCAAGTCAACACTTGTAAAAGCGCTTGCCCAAAAGTATGACGGTATAGCTTGTGAGGAGAATTATCATAACGCCTTGCTTGAGGGACTTGATAAAACCGAATTTCCTTGCTTGACTTATACGCGCGATCTTGATAATTGGGCTGACTTTATTCGTCGCACGCCCGACGAATATGAAAAATGGATAAACGGCTGTACAAAAGAATGTACGGCTTTGGAACTGCAAATTCTTGAACGCCTTTCTAAAGAAGATAAAAAGATATTTGTTGATACCAATATTCCCGTTGAGGTTTTGCGAGAAATCTCCGATGATAAGCACGTTTTGATAATGCTTGCAGACAGAGAAATATCTGTAAAAAGATTTTTTGAAAGACCCGATAAAGAAAAGCAATTTATTTATCGGCTATTGCTTGCTGAACCCGAGCCTGACGCGGCGATAGCTAATTTCAGAGAGTGCCTTTCACGTGTTAATTCCGAAAAAGTATATAGTGATTTTTTGAGTTCAGGATTTAAGGTTATATTAAGAGATGAAAATAGAACTAAAGATCAAACTTTAGCTTTTGCTGAAAAGATTTTTAATTTGATTTAACAAAAACGGAAGGCATTCGCCTTCCGTTTTTTATGTTTTGATTGATAAATCGGGATTTATCAGTGTGTTAGCACACACCTTGTGCGATTGTTTTGTCCACTTTTTTAAAAGTGGCTCTCC
>CAZLIB010000049.1:0-7614 GCA_964559465.1 uncultured Lachnospiraceae bacterium | reverse complement strand
CCTCAAGCTCCTTGAGTTTGGGAAAATAGAGGTTCGGATCACAGCCCTTTGGCAGTATTATTCTGTATGAAAGAACGGGCTCAAGCACGGGCTTGCAGGTGTCGCCTTCAATGCCAAGTCCCTGTCCCGCATAGGTAGCAGATAAGCCGATAGCAGCGCATATCTCGCCCGCACTTACCGATTCTACCTGCTCGAATCTTTCACCCGAATAAAGTCGCAGCTGACTTATTTTTTCGATTATCGCCTTGCCATCGGTGTTGAGATAAGATATCTCATCGCGTGCAGAAAGAGAGCCGCTTGTTATCTTCATATATGTAAGACGATTATTTCCCGCACGGGCGATCTTATAAACTCTTGCGCCAAAGCTCTCGCCTTCGTATTGCGGATTAAGTGTATATTTATCAATGGTTTCAAGGAGAAAATCCACGCCCTGCATTCGCAGTGCAGAGCCAAATACAACGGGGAAGAGCTTTCGCTCGCTTATGAGTGATGCGATCTCGCCCTCATCTATCGGCTCGCCTGCAAGAAAATCGTCAAGAAAGCTCTCGTTAATAAGCGCCAATTTTTCGTCAAGCTCACTCTTTGATTGCGTGTCGTAAAAGGCAATACAGCTGGGTGAGAGAAGTGAAGCAATATCCGCCTCAAGCTCCTCCTTTAGCTTTATCGCTATGTCGCTTTTGTTTACAAATATGAATGTAGGAACGTCGTAATGCTCAAGCAAGCTCCAGAGTGTATGTGTGTGATTTTGCACACCGTCAGAGGCGCTTATCACAAGTATTGCATAGTCAAGCAGAGCAAGAGTTCTTTCTGCTTCGGCGGAAAAATCGACGTGTCCGGGTGTATCAAGGAGAATAAAGTCGCAATTTTCACTGCTGAAACGGGCTTGCTTTGAGAATATGGTTATTCCGCGCTCGCGCTCAACGGCATTCGTGTCAAGAAACGTATTTTTGTGGTCAACTCGTCCAAGGGTTCTTATCTTGCCCGATATGTAAAGCAGGGCTTCTGAAAGAGTGGTCTTGCCCGCGTCAACGTGCGCGAGTATGCCGATAGTCAGCTTCTTTTTCACATCATTTCTCCTTTCTGCATAATATAATATAATTATATCACAGAACTTGCGTATTTTCAAGCCGTTAAGACCCCAAAAGCAACCGAAAGTAGCAAAAATGCAACCAAAAAGTATTGAAAAATATGAAAAAAAGAGTTATAATTTATTTACAATCTACTCAAAGGAGTGATATTATGAGAAATATTAAAAAAATAATCTGGGGCATCGTGCTCATTGCGGCGGCAATAATCATTGCGCTCAATTCATTCGATATTATTGATTTTGATCTCTTTTTCGACGGCTGGTGGACGCTCTTTATCATCATTCCGTCATTTGCGGGTCTTATTGAAAACAAGGATAAAAGCGGAAGCGTTTTTGGACTTTTGCTTGGTATCTTCCTTTTGCTTTCTGCTCGTGATATAGTTGATTTTGACATCATCTGGAAGCTTCTCGTACCTGCGATCGTTGCCTATATCGGTATAAAGATGATAGTTAATTCATTCAGAAAAAACAAGACCGATAGGATCGTAAAAGAGATAAAAATCGAGGGCAGGGATCTTCAGCCGGGTGTTGCCGTGTTCAGCGGTACAGAAATGAATTTTGATAACGTCGTGTTTGACGGTGCAGATCTTACAGCAGTGTTCGGCGGTGTTGATTGCGACCTTCGCGGTGCGATTATCGACCGCGACTGTGTGGTAAAGGTTTGTGCGGTGTTCGGCGGAATAGACATCAAGGCTCCCGACAACGTAAAGGTCGTTTCAAACGTGACAAGCGTGTTTGGCGGTGTTGACGTTAAGAAAAGCGATTCGAATGGCGCTCATACACTCTATATTGAGGGCGTATGTATGTTTGGAGGCATTGATATTAAATGACCGAGCTTCAAAGAATTATTAAGTATCTTGCTATTGCCTTTGCCGTTGTACTTGCGATAAGCATTATAGTCGGTATCGTTGGCTTTATCGGCGGTATATTCTTTTATGATGAGGGAGTACTTGAGGAGATGCGAGAGATAGAAATATCACAAAATATTGATAAATTACATATTGAACTCAGTGCGGCACATCTTAAGGTTGTAGAGGGTGATAGATTTTCGCTTTCAACAAATCTTGAAAGATTGAATGTGACAAGCAGCGACACGAGGTTGTATATTGAACAAAAGCAAAAGCGTATCGCTTTTCATTCTACCGAGGTCGGCGAGGTGGTGCTTACCGTTCCACAGGGCGTAGTTTTTGAAAGCTTTGAGCTTGAGGCGGGTGCAGGAGAGGTGAGTATTCAATCCTTGAATAGTAACAAGATCACATTCGATTTTGGTGCAGGAAAGGTTAGTATCGGCAATCTTGTTGCCACACTCAACGCAGATATAGAGGCAGGGGCAGGCGAGCTTATCATTAGCGACGGTGCGATCAACGACCTTGATCTTGATGTCGGTGTTGGAAAAACAGAGCTTCGTGCATCTCTTACGGGAGAGTGCAGCATTAACTGTGGTGTTGGTGAAACAAATGTAAGTGTTATTGGCAAATCAAGTGATTATACTATGAAAATAAGCACGGGAATTGGAAGTGTTACGGTGAATAATACTACGGTAAAGGGCAATACTGTTCTCGGCAAGGGCGAGAATGAGCTTAACGTAGAGGGCGGTATTGGTACTGTGAATATCGAATTTGAAAATGACTGATATTATTTACGAGCTTAAGCGAAGCAAACGCAAAACGGTTTCCGTTGAAATAAGCAGGGAAGCGAAGGTCATAGTTCGCGCACCTATTAAAATGAAAAAAGAGGATATAGATGCCTTCTTGGATTCAAGAAGGACATGGATAGAGGATCATCTTTCGAAAGCGGAGAAGATACTTGAAAATGCACCTCCCAAGTTGAACGAAAATGAGCTTAAGGCATTAAAACAGAGCGCAAAGGCGCTCATTTTGCCAAGAGTAGAATACTACGCAAACTATATGGGAGTAGCATACAATGGAGTTGCTTTTCGCAGACAGAAAACGCGTTTTGGCAGCTGCTCATCAAAGAAAAATCTCAACTTCAATATTGCTATTGTATTGATGCCCGAGGAGATAGTCGATTACGTTATCGTCCACGAGCTTGCGCATCTTAAGGAAATGAATCACTCCGATAACTTTTGGCGCGAGGTTGAAAGGATTATTCCCGACTATAAGGCTCGAAGAAAATGGCTGCGGGAAAACGGAATAAAATACATATAAAGAATGTGAAAAAGGAGCTCAAACGAGCTCCTTTCAAACTGTCGAAAAAGCTGCTCTACCGCAAGAGGTAAAATCAATAAAGGTTATAAATTATAAAAAACACATATTAAAAAAAGCACAAGGTATTTATCGAGAATACCTTGTGCTTACTTGCTTTTTCCGTTCTTACACTCTGACGTACTTTTGTACGCCGACGAATGTAAGAACGAAAAATATAGCTACCTTTTTCGAGGTCTTTCTTTTAGTTGAACGCGTAAGTTATAGTAATGTTATTTCCTGCTTCAGACGTATAGCAGATCATAATATATTCTATTGCTTGCTCGTTAAATGAAACTGCAATATTTGCATTGGTTGCATTTTCAGCCAATCCCATAAACGAACTGAGCGAGATAACGTTGGCAGTAAGCACACCGTTATTATATCCAATGTTTTTAAGCGATCCGGTTGAAAAATTAAAGCTTGGAACAGAGAAATCAGTGCTATAAATTTCACTTGCCGAAAGAGTTCCTTCTTTAACCGTGATATATTCATCGGGAGCTGTTATACCGTCATCAGTTATTTCAAAGGAATTGATCTCTTCGATACGGTAATCAACTGATTTTTCACCGTTTTCGGTGCGAACTGTATATTCTTCTGTAACCTTGTGTATATCCGATTCAACAATAACGGTGAGGGAATAGGATTCATAACCGTTCTGAAGCAAGCCGTTGATCGTGTCGAGATGTGCTTGATTATTATCGCAGGAAGCAAGACAAATAACAAGCACTAATACCAAAACTAAAATTTTTAAAGTATTTTTCATATCAGGTTTGCCTCCTTAAATATATTTTTTACTCAAAAGAGTATATGCGGCAAGCTGCAGTGCAACGTGGGATATAATATTGAAGTAGAGAAGATCGTAGCTTATAAGCGTTGCATCGTTATTGACCTCTTCGATCTCCTGGTTGTACTCCAACACAAGTGATTTGAGCACTTCATACTGAGCAGCAACTGCGCTCTTGTCACTGTCGGAAAGATTATTATAAACATTGATCGCCTCGCAAATTATGTGATACTGTTCTTTGCCGCCGTATAAACCGTTAAGCGCCATAGTAACTGTGGATATGAATTCCTCTTTAGTGGCACTTGGTGTGGGATCTGGAGTAGGATCGGGATCTGGAGTAGGATCGGGATCAGGTGTAGGATCGGGATCAGGTGTAGGATCAACACTTGGGAGAGTGATACTGTCGAGCGTGCAGTCCTTCATTTCTATAAGACCGTTGTAATTCATGATGGAACCGGTCACCGTGATGGTAGCTCCTAAAACGAATCTACTGTCCTTAAGCTTATAGCAATACAGAGGCTGGTCGTCGTATCCATCTACTACGATGGTGGGATTTGGATATTTGTCAAGAGCGATAATTACTCCCGTAAGTGTATATGTTCCGTCGAGGTACGCCCCTTGGGGAAGAGCATAGGCTGCGTCAAGAATTTCCTTTACAGTCATTTCGTCGTTATCGGGGGTAGTGGTCGTGCCGCTACTGCCGGATCCGCTGCCATCTGTATCGGTGTTTCCTGAATCACCGTTTGAGTCGCCACTACCTGTGTTTCCGCCCAAAACTCCGTCACTCGCCTCGCCTGAGGGAGTTACCATATCTTCGGGAACGGAGCGACCAAAGAGAAGCCAAGCATATTCGGGATAATCGACGAAAACGTTTCTTGTTCCCGTAATTGACTGCACCGCGTCGTTTCTGCCCATTTCCCAAGTGTCAACGGGGTCGGCTTCCATCCATTCAAGAAGAACGTCAAGACTTTCCATAACTCCGCTTGAGCCCCACATTTTTTCTGTGTTGCCCCAACGAACGTAAACGTAAAGACATATTCTTGCAACGTCTCCTCGAACGTCGTATGTCCCGCCTGATTCACTGTTTGGAAAATAGTAGTTGCTGCTTTTTCCATACGCGGTGTTTCCCCTTGAAGAGTTTTCACTGACGGATGTTGGACGAAGCATCATAATATCATTTTCATCGTTTCCGCCAAGTCCCTTGCTATTGGGCCAGGTGTGCTCTCTGTTCCACGTTGATCCGCTGTCCCAGGTTCCGCTGAGTGTTTTGCCGGAATAAAATGAAGAAATTTTACTGTAGTTGCTATTAATGCAATCGGTATATTTGTACAAGTCACGGGTAGCTTGATAAGAAGTTTCGTAACTGTGGGCATTTTTCATAATGCTTTTAAGCTCTTGATATAAAGCACTTTGGTGTGCATTTGACTGTGAGCTGCCGCCCGAAAGCATTGATACCGTGTCAAAGGCATCGTCACCGCCATAAAAGCTTATCGCATAGCTTGAAAGGAAGGTGCAATCCTCCTCGCGTGCGCCCCAGTTGGCAACGTAATTTCCTACCTTAACGTAATCAACGTCGTCGGCGTCCTTGTAGCCCGTAGCTGCTTGATGAATACCTGTGTCAATATCAACGCGTACAAAAGCAAATGCGCTGAATACCGTTGATTGCAGGAGCATAACAAGCACGAGCAAAAGGGTAAGTGATTTAGCAAAATTTCTCATAAAAATCTCCATTTAGACAAATTTTCTCATTATACTGTTATTTTATCACATCTTTTGAAAAAAAGAAACCCCTTTGACGAATTTTCTGTTGAATAATTTAAAAAATTGTGATACAATTAAATTGGATAGATATTGAACTCTTGAAGGAGGTGAACGCAAATGATTTTTGAAAAGCAGATTCTAAATATGTATCGCGGAATGGCGTATACGCGTTGCGACGACAACGGAACCGCCTTCTATTTTACAGCAAAGGATTTTGACGGCTTGTGCGCTGAGCCCTATGAATTTTCATCGTCAATGGGGCATAAGCTTTGCGGGTACTTTTATTCCTATGAAGATCCTATAGATAAGAGAATAATTGTTTTTGATCACGGCTTTGGCGGCGGGCACACCTCGTATATGAAGGAGATAGAGATGCTTTGCCGTCACGGCTATCTTGTTTTCGCCTATGACCATACGGGCTGTATGGAGTCGGGCGGTGAAAATCCAAACGGAATGGCGCAATCGCTTTGCGACCTCAACGATTGCATTTCAACTCTTAAGGCGGATGCTCGCTTTAAGGATCACGATTTTTCTGTGATGGGACATAGCTGGGGCGGCTTTTCCACTCTCAATATCGCATATCTGCACTCCGAAATATCTCATATTGTAGTGCTTGCGGGATTTGTTTCAGTGGAGATGCTTGTAAACTCATATTTCGGTGGCATACTTAAGCCCTATCGCAAGGCAGTAATGGAGCTTGAAAGAAGCTCAAACCCTAAATTTATCAACTACAATGCTATCGAAACGCTTAAAAATACAAACGCAAAGGCATTGCTTATCTACTCTGATAATGACCCTATGTGCCGCAAAGCCGTTCATTATGATGCTTTGAAAAATGCTCTTGATGGCAGAGAGAACATCACCTTTATTCTCGAAAACGGCAAGGGACACAATCCCAACTATACCTCTGATGCCGTTGCCCACCTTGGTGAATACGTTGCCGCAAGGAATAAGCTCACAAAGCAGAAAAAGCTCAGCACCGACGATGAAAAGAAGGCATTTCGTGCTTCTTTTGACTGGGACAGAATGACAAAGCAGGATGAGGGCGTGTGGAAGCGTATTCTTGAACATCTTGGCAACTAAAATAGAATTATCAAATAAGGAGATACTACTATGGAAAAAAGGCTTTATAAATCAAACAAAAACAAAATGATCGACGGTGTTTGTGCGGGTATTGCAGAATACTTCAATGTTGACCCCACGCTTATTCGCCTTGGGGCAGTCGCTATCTGTCTTGCAGGTGGCTCGGGAGTACTTGCTTACATAATTGCGGCAATAGTAATACCTCGCGATCCTAACTAAAAATAAAAAGGAGAAGAAAAAATGTCTGAATTACTTTCAACCCTCCATCCCGTTGCGGTCTGTCTTATAGTTTGCGCCGCAAAGATAGTGGAGATTAGCATTCAATCCCTTAAGACATGTATGATGGTCAAGGGTCAAAGAATGAAAGCTGCGGCACTTGGGTTTGTTGAGTGTATGATATGGGGACTTGTTATCTCTACCATTATCAGCACACTTGGCGACAATCTGCTTTTGCTTTTGTTTTACTGCTTTGGTTATGCGGTCGGACTTTTTCTTGGCTCCACCATTGAAAATAAAATCGCCATCGGAACATCCAACCTTGAGCTTATTGCAAATGATGAGAGCACGGAGAAAATTACCACCTATCTCAAAGAAAACAACCGCGGTTACACTGTGTTTAGCGGTCGCGGTTCAATAGATAAGATGAATATGATATTTATCGTTTTGCCTCGAAAGGAAACTCCAAGAGTCCT
>CAZLIB010000048.1:0-7806 GCA_964559465.1 uncultured Lachnospiraceae bacterium | reverse complement strand
GAAAATCTGGAAGCGGTTGATTTAGAGATTGAGAACGGTTCAATTACTATAGTTAATACGGTTGGAGATGTAAACGACGACGGTGTTGTTGACATTGCAGACGTCATCGTCTTAAGAAGATATCTTGCCGGAGACCATGAAGTGGTAATTGATGAATTTGCAGCGGATATGGATAATGACGGATATATCACTGTTGCAGACGTTGTTTTGCTTCGCAGATTCTTGGTTGGTTGATGAACACACACTCGCTTCTTTTCCACACTGCTTCTGCAATGTCAGAATAAAAGCAACAAAATAGTCTATGGGCTGTCGCAAGTTAAAACTTGCGGCAGCCCTTTGCATATTAAAAATATAAATTTATTTAATTTCAGAGTATTTATAGATGCGTACGGGACAACTATATTTTCGAGTGGGGAATCCCCTATACATTTAAAAAAGCACTTGCGGACGCAAGTGCTTTTTATTTGCAATTTAATTACATCGGAATCATTGCAACGAGAACGGTAAGCAATACTTTAACGATACCCACAAGAACGCTTGCAAAAACCGTACCAAGTGCAATGGCAACGTATGCTACAACGATAAGACCGATAATGATAGGAAGGAATATAAAGCCGAGAATGGCGAGAATAGCAGTCGAAACCTGCTCATAGGTTCCTTGATGCTTAAGAAATGCGATAAGAACATTTACAAATTCTATAGCTTCATTTTTAAATTCCTCAAGCGCTTCCATAGGAGCGATCGCCCGAACCTGCTCAAGAAGCCCCTTAAGCGCATCAGTAAGCTTATTCGCGTTTTCGATCGTATCTCCTGCAACGTCGCCTAAATCAGCCTCTTCAGCAAATGTCGAAAGCGCCGTAACGGAAAATACAGAGCATACAAGCAATAATATTAATAAAATAGACGTTAATCTCTTCATAATAATCCTCCTTGAAATAATTAGATACTTATTCCTATAAATTTTACCTTATTTATGACAATTTGTCAAGAGATTGACAGAATATTATTACAAAAACAATATTTTAGAAACAATTATGCCTAGTTTTTGTTATTGTTGCATATATTGGGTATTGATTTTTGTCGAGTTGTATGGTATAATGTACTATTATCAAACAAGAGAGGTATTGCTTTGAAAAAACGCGCGCTCGAGGTGGCAAGAAATCTGTTCGCAATTCTTGCCGTGGGCATTATTTATTACTTTGTATATAGATTGCTGGGCTCTGCCCTCAAATGCCCCACGAACGAGCTAACGGGGCTTCTATGCCCGGGGTGCGGTCTTACCAGAATGTTCACTTCCCTTTTGGCTCTCGACTTTAGCTCCGCCATTTATTATAACGCGGCTTTTTTACTCCTCTCTCCCCTTTTGATCGCCATTGGCATATCTTATTATTATGAATACATAAAATATGGAATAAAATCACTTAAAAAATGGCACAAGATAGCTTTGATAATATGCATAGCTATACTAGCAGCCTTCGGGGTTTTAAGAAATATTTTACCAATAGGTCTGCAACCTAATTTTTAGGTAAGTGACTATTATCGAATACATTTTTGGAGGTAAATAAATGCAACAGATTTTACAGGACATTATGGGACAGTGGGAGCTGTTTTTAAGACTTATTTTCGCGTGCTTCTGCGGAGGTATTATCGGTCTTGAAAGAAGCATAAGAAGAAAGGATGCGGGTATAAAGACCCATATTATCCTCGCTCTTGGCGCTGCTCTTTTTATGATAGTTTCTCAATACGGCTTTGGTGACCTTTCGCTTACACCCGATTTTCGGGCAGACGCTTCGCGCATCGCTTCAAATATAGTAACGGGCGTTTCCTTCCTCTGTGCAGGTGTTATCTTCGTTCGCGGTGCTTCTGTCAAGGGTCTTACCACCGCAACGGGCATATGGACCTGTGCAGGAATTGGCATGGCGGCAGGAGCAGGTATGTACATAATCACCTTCTTCGCAACCTGTCTTATAATCATTATCCAGCTTCTGCTTGCAGGCCCCTCTGCTAAGATCGAAACACACTACTCTGTTGAGATAGAGCTTGAGTTGCCTTCTAATATTTCAGTTGAAGAGGTGATTGGTCAGATTTCTGAAATAACGAAATCCGTTCCACATTCAATCAAATTCTCAAAGGCGAATGAAACGAATCATTATAAACTCAACTTCAACATAAGGCACACGGTAAATGAAAAGGATCTCATCCAAAAATTGAGCGAAAACGAATACGTTTTAAACGTGCACTGGAATGCACTTTAATATTCCCAAATCCCGATATACATCGGGATTTTTCTTTTTATATTGCAATTTACAAGTGTTTGTGATATAATTCTACTTAATTATTAAAATACTTTATCTCACCAAAACGCAAAGAATGGAGATATTTATGAAAATCATTATTATAGGATGCGGAAAAATCGGCAAATCAATGGTCGAAAGCTTAACCGCCGAGGGTCACGACATTGTAATCGTTGACAATAATTCAGCGATTCTTAATGAAACGGCAGACGTTTATGATGTTATGGGTGTCTGCGGAAATGCCGTTGACTGTGATACTCTCACAGAGGCGGGCGTTGAAAGCGCAGATATGGTCGTTTCAGTGACTGATTCCGATGAGATGAATATGCTTGCTTGCTACCTCGCAAGAAAGTTTGGAGCAAAGCACGCTGTCGCACGCATCAGAAACCCCGAATACAATGACCAAAGTATTGGTTTTTTGCGTCAGTATCTTAACCTTTCCATTTCTATAAACCCGGAGCTTCTTGTTGCTGAGGAGATCTCCAATATCCTTCAGCTCCCATCTGCAGTTAAGATCGAGCGTTTTTCAAGAAGAAATATCGAAATGGTAGAGATAATTGTGCCAAACGGCTCATCTCTTGACGGAATTACCCTTATAAAGATGAGAGAGAAATATAAAGCCAATTACCTTATCTGTACCGTTCAAAGAAGCAATCAGGTATTTATTCCCGACGGTCGCTTTGAGCTTCACTCGGGAGATAGGATAGGTCTTGTTGCGGCTCACAGCGAGATAGAGAAGCTGCTTCGCATGCTTGGGCTTCTTCGCAAGCAGGCCAAGAGTGTTATGATCCTTGGCGGCGGCAAACCAACTTATTACCTTGCTAAAAAGCTGAGCTCCCTTGGAGTTAATGTCAAAATAATCGAAAAGAAGCTTGAGACCTGTGAATTCCTTGCCGCAGAGCTTCCTGACGCTGTCATTATTCACGGCGACGGCGCACAGCAGGAGCTTCTTCTTGAAGAAGGCATCTCGTCAATGGACGCCTTCGTTTCATTAACAGGAGTGGATGAACAGAATATAATGCTCTCAATATTCGCTTCGATGCAGAATGTTCCTAAGGTAGTTGCAAAAATCAACCGCGACGAGCTTCTCACTATGGCTGAAAAGCTTGGTGTTGACAGTATACTCTCCCCCTCACAGCTCACTACCAACATCATCGTAAGATACGCTCGCGCTATTGAAAACACAAAAGGATCGAATGTTGAAACGCTTTATCAGCTTGTTGACGGCAAGGCAGAAGCGCTTGAGTTTAAGGTGGTTGAGAACTCCAAGACTATCGGAGTTCCCTTTAAGGAAATCCACCTAAAGCCCAACATTCTTATCGCAGGCATAACACGCGGCAGAAAAACGATAATCCCATCCGGTAACGATATGATCCTTTCAGGCGATAGAGTTGTAGTTATTTCTGCAGGTCAGCGTCTTCACGATATTGACGACATTCTTCTCTAAGGGGTAAAAATATGAATAAAAAAATGGTGTTTTCCACCCTCGGTCAGTTAATACTGTCTGAAGCGGCGCTTATGCTTTTTCCACTCATAGTATCACTTATCTACCACGAAGATGCCGCCGCATTGGGATTCACAGTATCTATCGTTATAGCACTTTTGGTCGGCTCAGCTTTGTTTTTTACTTGTAAAACAAATAATAAGGTAATATTCGCAAAAGAAGGCTTTGTTATAGTAGCTTTTGGTTGGTTGATAATGTCTGCTATTGGCGCTATCCCCTTTGTAATAAGCAAAGATATTCCCTCGTACGTAGATGCTTTTTTTGAAACGGTCAGCGGCTTTACCACCACAGGCGCAACTATACTTATAGATGTTGAGTCTATCTCTCACGCCGCGCTCTTCTGGAGAGGTCTTACACATTGGCTTGGCGGCATGGGTGTTCTTGTATTTGTAATGGCATTACTCCCTTCCATAAGTGACCGTTCCATACACATTATGCGAGCAGAAATGCCCGGTCCCATCATAGGAAAATTAGTTCCGCGCGCAAGGCAAACCGCAAGAATACTTTACATAATTTATTTCGTAATGACACTTGCACAGGTCCTTCTTCTGCTTGCCGGCGACATGAATCTGTTTGAAAGCATAGTTCACACATTTGGAACTGCAGGTACCGGTGGCTTTGGCGTAAGAAATGACAGTATCGCTTCGTATAGTCCCTATATTCAATGGGTAATAACAATATTTATGTTCCTTTTCGGCATAAATTTCAATATCTATTATCTTCTTTTGATGAAAAAATTCAAATATGCCCTTAAATCTGGCGAGCTTTGGGCATACGTAGGTATTGCGGCAGTGGCAACTGTTATTATTTGTATAAATATATCCCATCTCTACCCCAATATTGCAGACGCTATAAGAGCATCATCATTTCAGGTTTCTTCTATTATGACCTCAACAGGATTTGCAAGCGCAAGCTTTAACTCATGGCCTGCTCTTTCTAAAACTGTCCTTCTGATTTTGATGTTTATCGGCGCATGCGCCGGTTCTACAGGTGGCGGATTTAAGGTTGCAAGAGTTGTTATGCTTATAAAAACGGTCAAGCAGGAGCTTCGCCGAATCATTCATCCCCGTTCAGTTACTGCGGTCAAGTTTGAAGGAAAGGTACTTGATAAGGTGACCGTTAGCAGCGTTAGCTCATATCTTGCAATATTTGTAGTGTTCTTTATTGCAATTCTTGTACTTATCTCCTTTGAACCGTTCGATTTTGAAATGAATTTTTCCGCAGCGCTCAGTTGCTTTAACAATAACGGCGCATTGTTCTCTGCAACGACCGCTTCGCCAAGCTTTGCAAGCTATACTGATTTTTCAAAGATAGTTCTCTCGTTTGCTATGCTCTTCGGACGCCTTGAGATATACCCCCTTCTCATTGCGCTCACACCAAGTACTTGGACAAAAAAGTGATTAACCTCGGAGGGTTATTATGATAAAAAAAGAATCGGATAAAAATGGGCTCATCGAATTATTCAGATTTTTGTGCTCCATGTGGGTTGCCTATTTTCACGGATTTTCGCCCATCCTTTCAGATAAGTTTAATGGGGAAAATATTTCTGTTGACTTTTTCTTTATGCTCTCAGGTCTTTTCTTTCTGAAATCGATCGAAAAATACAGAGAAAAACCGTTTATTGAGGGCGTTCGGTTTATATTTTGGAGCAGAATAAAAAGATTTATCGTTCCATTCATAATTGCGGCCCTATCAATTCTCTATTGCAACCTTGCGTTCGAGCTTGAATTCGACGGCTTTAATTGGCCGCTTAGCTTTTTGTGGTTCTTTGCGGCTCAATTTGTCTATCTGACGTTATTCTATCTGCTTTTTAAAAAAACTAAATGTCTCTTTACATTCAACGTTGCATGTGCCGTTATCATCTGCATTCTGATGTCGCTTTGCATATTTGATCTCAAGCAATTTTATCGAGTTGTCAGAGGTCCCGCGATGATCGCGATCGGTATGTTGGTTTCTCAGATACCTAAAATAGACGTGAAATTGGAGGATAAGGCAAAGGCACAACGGTTCAGCTTGTTAATAAATGCGATAGGATTTATCATATCCGCCGTTGCCTTTTTCTACCTTGCGTATTTACCCGGACAGGCAACCTGGAAGGTACATTTATTCACCTGCGTGGTTTGCCCCTCACTCTTGTACTTTGCAAATGCGCTTCCCGTTCGCAGTAAATTTTTGAATTTGCTTGGTGAATTGAGTGTATTTATCTATCTTGCACAATGTCCGATCCTGATACATCACTTCTACGTGAGCAGGGACACGAGAGATCAGTTTCCACTGCTTTGCATCTGCGCGCTGGGAATGTTTGTTATCAACAGAATAGTTAATAAAATCCAACAAAATAAAACGGCGAAACGCTAACGTTTCGCCGTTTTTTACAGTTTTTGTTTAAATTCTATTTACAAATCATAAAATATGTGTTATACCCAATGCGCGACACAATTCAATAATGCTATTTTTATGGGGCTGTATTTTTATTATGGTAAAAATGCAATCTCTTTTCTTGCATTCCTATAAGAATAGCCAAAATTGTGTCGCAACAATTGGAGATGCGTTTTTCGGTGCGCAGCTTCGGTTGCGCACTTTTATTTTTGATATAGATTTATTGATAGATCTCATTATAAATTGTACGCTTACCAATAGCCTTCTCCCACAGGAGAAGGCTTTTTGTTGCTCAGTTATTCTTATTTCTTCTTAAAAACCAAGAATTTGCTTATCACGTAATTGGAGATTATCACAACTATACTTGCCACTATCTTTGACCAAAGATCCGCGGTAAAGGTGAGAATGAGCTTGAACGGAACGTAATTCAGCGCGTTCAAAATCCACACTGTGCCAAAGGTGAGCGCGGTATCAAGTCCAAGCGTGCCAACTCTGCCAAGGGCAAATTGAAAAAGCTCACGCGCGGTCTCCTTTTTTGTTGTTCCGCCTGCGTTGAACACCCATTTTTTATTGGTGAAGAACGCGACCAGAACACCTGCAATCCACTGTAAAATCTGCGCTGCAAGGCGTATCGCATTGAATTCGGGTGCTTCTGATGATATGCCGCCGATATGCTCTGCCACCGTAAGAATAGCAAAATAAACACCCATAGAAACGGCGGTGGTAACAATGCCAAAGAATATATATGTGATTATCTCACGGTATTTTTTAAACAATTCCTTCATTTTTGTACCTTAAGAAAGCTTATACGTAGTGCCTGCAGAGCTGTCGATAAGTGTAATTCCCTTGTCTGCAAGATATTTTCTTATCTCATCGGCGCGCGCGTAATTCTTCGCCTTTTTAGCCTCTTTTCTTTCTTCAATAAGCGCTTCAACCTCAGCTGCAAGCTCGGGAGAAACGCCCTCGGGTGCAGCGCACGCCTTCTTTTCTTCCTCTTCCTGCTTTGCTCTGAATGCCTGTGCGTGACCGATAAGGTCAAGGGAGAGCACGCGGTCAAAGTCAGCGATAAGCGCAAGCTTTGTCGCATCAGTGGTCTTTGCCTTAAGCACATCATAAAGTGCCGTAACCGCAAGAGATGTGTTAAGATCGTTATCCATAGCATCCGTAAATCTTGCCTTGAGTGCTTCAAACGCATCTGCGTCCACTTCTCCGCCCTCCTTAAGGGTTGCGATACGCGCGATAAGCTTGTTGTAAGATATCTTTGCGTTATCAAGATTTTCATAGCTGAAAACAAGGTTCTTTCTATAATGGCTCTGCATGCAGAAGAAACGGTATTCCATAGGATCGTAGCCCTTGGACTCAAGCAAGGAAACGGTGAGAAATTCGCCTGTGGATTTACTCATCTTGCCGCTATTTGTGTTAAGATGAAGCACGTGGAACCAATAATTGCACCATTTGTGACCAATGTACGCCTCGCTCTGCGCGATCTCGTTGGTGTGGTGTGGGAACGCGTTGTCGATACCGCCGCAGTGAATGTCAAGCTTATCGCCGAGGTGCTTCATACTGATGCAGGAGCATTCAATGTGCCAGCCCGGATAGCCCACGCCCCAAGGAGAATCCCATTTGAGC
>CAZLIB010000047.1:0-7904 GCA_964559465.1 uncultured Lachnospiraceae bacterium | reverse complement strand
TGTCGCCCTGATCGTAGAATTTCTTGAACATCTTCTGAACAGCGCGCTCGTGATAATCGTCAGTTGTGCGGATAAAGTAGTCGTAGGAAGTGTTCATTTTGTCCCAAACGCCCTTGATCTCACCTGCAACGCCGTCAACGTATGCTTTGGGTGTAATGCCTGCATCTTTTGCAAGATCTTCTATTTTCTGACCGTGCTCGTCAGTGCCCGTACAGAAGAACACGTCAAAGCCACGCGCTCTCTTGTATCTTGCCACTGCATCAGTCATAATAACCTCATAAGTGTTCCCAAAGTGGGGCTTGCGCGAAGCGTAAGCAATAGCCGTAGTGATGTAATATTTTGGTTTTGTAGTCATAATAAAGCTCCTTCTCCTTTGCGAATGGGCAAAGGATTATGTATTTAAATCTAATTATTTATCAAAATTTACCCCAAAGGCGCATTATTTCATCAACGACCAGTTGGGTAGCGAACTCAATTGAATCTGCCTCAATCGTACAAGCCGCCGCCTTTGCGTGTCCACCTCCGCCAAATTGCTTTGCCACTATGCTCACGTCAAATGCGCATGAGGACCGAAGTGATATTCTAAACGAACGATGTACAGTCGACTGTCTTACCGATATCGCGATTCTCACGCCGTCAATAGCTCGCGCAACATCAACAAGTGTTTCAAGGTGCTCGTCATCAAGCTCAAGACTCTTTTTAAGCTCATACGGAAAAAGGACGGCTGCTATCTTTTGATTATTAAAGAATTTCATATTCTGAACGCCTGCCGCCTCAGCAGCAAGCATTTTCTCACTCTTACAGTCAAAAAGACGATGATTTATCTCTGCCGCATCAACACCCGCCTTAATAAGCTCTGCCGCGCAAATGTGCGTGTGAGGCGAAACGTTTGAATACTTAAAGCAGCCAGTGTCACTGGAGAGTGCCGCATATATAAGATCGTAAGCATCACGTGGAATTTTCCCAAGCGCCCCCATCTCACAAAGCTTTGTGGCAATTTCAAAAACTATCTCTCCCGCAGCAGCATATTCAGAGCAAATATAATAATCTGCATATTTAGTTCCGTTTTCATGATGATCGATCATAAGATCAATCTTGCCCTCGAATAAGCCTTGAAGCGTTCCAAGCTGGCTTGGACTTGCCGTGTCTACAGTAATGACGCGTTCAAATTCAAACGTTGTGTCCATATTCTCAAAACGCGCGCTTTTCTGATGCTTTTCAGTAAGAAAAGCAAGGCGCGCGGGTATCTCGCTCTCGCAAGTACATACTGTTTTAGAGCCCATTGCCTCAAGCACGAGCTTCAATGCAAAGGAAGCACCTATCGCATCTGCATCGGGACGAACGTGAAATATAATAAGTGTGTTTTTCTTTTCCTTTAGAAAATCGCACACTCTTTCAAGTGAAAATTCAGTATATCTTTGCATTACTCTTCCTCGGAGCTTTCTGCAAAATCTTCAGAAAACGTAATGCTGTTAAGAAGCTTTGAAATATGCGCACCGTGAGCAACACTGTCATCAAGAATAAACGTAAGCTCGGGAGTGATGCGCAGATTTAATCTCTGTGCAATTTGTGAGCGAATATATCCACTTGAGGACTTGAGTCCCTTGGCAAGCTCCTTTTTGTCGCCCATAAGAGCGCTGTAATATATTTTTGCATATTTGAGGTCGGGAGTTACGTCAACTGCTGTCACACTAACGAAAGCACCGCTTACTCTTGGGTCCTTTACATCTCTCAAAATAGATGAAAGCTCTCTCTGCACCTCATCATTTATTCTTCCTCTGCGATAATTTGCCATTTTTTCACCGTCCTTTTTTCGTATTTTTACACAATAATTCATATTAGTATAACACAAACAAAAGAATTTATCAAGATAAGATGATATAATTTTAAAAAACTTTTTAAATTTTCATTTATCGGGATGTTGTAATGGGATAAAGGCTCCCTCCGGTATGGAGCTCTGCCGAAGGCGGTGAGGGAGAGTGCGTAGTTGTATTTTTCGCGCTCGTAATATGGCGAGCAATTTACATATAGTTGCGCAGGCTCCCACCGTCAAAATCAAAAATGTTGCCTCCTCCCTCTTTTTGGGGGAGGCTTTGTTACAAGTTAATCTAACTCCCCGACAAATCCCGGTTTATATAATAAAAAGCTCCGAAAATTCGGAGCTTTTTATTCATCAATTTCTGTTCTGACGTATTGTATATACTCTATGTCGCTCATTTTTGCACGCGCCTTCATTTTATCAAACACCTTCATACGCAATTCGGTCGCCATCTCTCGCCTTGTGGCGCCAATCACATCAAACGGTCCGTCAATATAAACCGTAATTCGCGGCTTTTTCCCAAATCTTCTTTTCTGATACGTGGTAGTAAAGCAATAAGTGGGTACGCCCAGCTTTACGGGGTAAGTAAATGCCGCATCGCCGAACGGGCGTATATCAGTATAATAATCCCACAAATGCGCCTCGGGATATATTATTACAGGATGTCCTTTGTTAATCTTTTTATCGATCGCCTGATTAAATTTTATCATTCCTGACACACTGTCGGGAAGTGGCAACGCACCAAGCGGACGAAGAAGCTTGCCGATAAAGGGCAGATGAAGATTTGCGGGACTGACAACCGTATATATTCTTTTGGGAAAGCAGGCAAGCGCAGGATTAAAAACATCCCCTATCGGCTGCGTATGATTTCCGTATAGAAAAAACGCTCCCCTTTCCCTTCTGAGCTTATTTGCTCCAACAAATCTGACGTGCAAAAATACGCGGCAATATATGCTTGAAAATACAAACGCCAAGCCATAAACAACAGACGATATGATTCTTTCCGCCATATTCCTTGGCAAATATTCATAATCCTTATCTAAGGTGTATTTTTCGCCCGTTTGATAAAAATCATCTTCAAAGCTTTTATAGTATCTTGTTTTATTCATTCTCATACACCTGCGTGTAATTTATCCATCCTGCAATATCATCGGCATGGAAGCTATACGAAAGCGGCTTTCCGTATATGCGCTCATAGGCACTCTTTTTTAGTTCATAGTCCGCGCGGCACATCTCCTTGCGGTTCTCTCTTGCGCTCTTGCTTTTATCAGGAGTGATAACGCCGAGAACATGCAAACGATACTTTACCTTGTAAAAATCAATTGTATCAAGCTCATCAAGGTCTATCATTTCAACAAAGCACGAAACGATGGGACAATTCAGCTTGCTTGCAAAATAATACGCCCCTTCTTTATGCGGACGCGGCTTTCGATAGTTAAACCACATTTCCTGCTCAGGATATATAAGGACTGCTTCCCCATCACTGATTTTTTCTTCCAAAACATCCGTCAGATCTCTCGTTAAATATCGCATATCGGCAGAAAGCGGGATAGTATTAGCATATTTCATAAGAAAGCCCACAAAACCACCCATAGCAAAATTAGTCACCTGACTGACAACATTGAGCTTTTTTACCCCCCTTTTTTTCAAAAAGCTTCGTATAACGGTATTTTCAAGGGGCGAAAAGTGATTGCTTGTAACAATAACACCACTCCTTAATATACAAGGATCTATTTCCCCCACTATTTCGGTATTCTTATTTATAAAGTAACCACCAATATTAGCTGCCGTTCCCGCAATAAAGCTTTTGAGTTTACGAAAAGGAGTTTTTCTCTTTTTCAAGTATTCATCTGTTATAGCTTTGGCTTCTGCTGATGAAAGAACGGGATCGCCAAGCTCCACCTTGGCGTTAAGCTCGCCGCTTTTTATACACTTTTTTATATTCTCAATTACAGGTAATCTGTCACCGCCTATAATCATAATCTTATTTTTACTCCCTTTTCGTTCATCTTTTTGAAGCTAATCTCGTTTTCGCAAAATCCTTCTCCGTTTTTAATAAGCAGATCAAGGCACTCGGCATCATTTTTCTTTTTTTGCTCATCATAATTGTTTTTATACGAGATTATCTCAGACAGGTATCCCGAATCCTTAGCATAGTACCAAAAATAGTCACCGTATTGTATGCCGTCATAGCACCACGGTTTTGAAAAAAGATTATAATGAATAAGCTTTGCCCCTTCAAGCTCCGGTTTGTTTTCATTGGGCATCGCGTCCCAGACCTCATCAAGATATTTTATTTTGCCGTTACAAATAGCATTAATATAGTCCTGATCGGGCGCAATACTGTCAAAATGATAGGTGTTCAGCAAATCAAGAAAATGCTCGTCAAATTTATTTTCTCTCAACAAATGCAAATTCATCAAAAGCACACCCGAATTTACGTATTCCTCTTTTTTTACCCCTACATATTCTTCCATGTAGCGCGCAAGGGGCGGAACGTCAACCACGCTTTTATCCTGACACGCGCCGATATAGCTTTCGCCAAGCTCGGTATCATACAGCTCCGCAAGATCTCCAAGCACTACTACGTCACTATCGATATATATGCCCTTGTCAAACTCGGGAAACATTTTTGCAATAAACAGACGAAAATATATTGTAAGTGTAAAATAATCACAACGTAAATAATTCGATCTTCTGTTTGTTATCATTTCAAGACCATTTATCATTTCATAAAACTCTATGCTGAAATTTGGTGTCTCAAGCATTGAGAGCTTTGCTTGGTTTTCCTCGCTTAAATCCTGATGCAATACTATTGCCCTGTAGTTGCGCTTTGGGGAAGAATTTTTTATCGCAGAATTAAGTGCGACCGCAAGATAGGGCGCGTATCCATCGTCTATCGAAAAGAATATTGGAATATAATCGTAATCATTTTTCATAACTTTTCTCCTTTACATATAGTTTTTTTGCTTTTTCGTATTCTTCGAGCAAATCATCATACTCGTGCAGCTTCAGCACGTTGTGCATTCCGCTTACATTCCACGGCTTAACGGATACGGAATGAAAATACGGAAAAAACCTGAAGCTTGTGGTGAAATGCTGGAATACAGTATCGCTATGCAGCTTTCTTTGTTCGTTATACTTGCGTTTGCAGATTATCTTGCTCCTGCAAAGCTTGTTGAGCGCAGATTGATCGGGCATAAACATCTTTTTCGTAACGCACATTTCTCTTGCGCGTTTAAAAAGACTGCTTTCACGTATTTTTGAAAGATTAAGCAACAGAACACCTGAATTCAAATAATCTCTTTTATAGGGCTTCTGTCTGAAGAACCAA
The DNA here is from genome assembly GCA_964559465.1 of uncultured Lachnospiraceae bacterium. GTDB lineage: Bacteria > Bacillota > Clostridia > Oscillospirales > CAG-272 > RGIG4608. The sequence continues at coordinate 2,751 of CAZLIB010000047.1, read as the reverse complement.
CCGCCGTAATAATCAAGCACCCCCGCAAGCTCATTGTCGCCCATTTGTTGATTATAGAAAAGGTGTGGATCGCTTCTGCATATCACGTCATTATCAAGATACAGTATCCTTTTAGGCAGCTCATCCACTTCATCCGCATAAAGTCGAAGCATACACCCTGGTGTAAAGCGCGTTTCCATATTCGCGCTCGGCAGCTCACTCTGAAATCTCTCACTGATGTCGATGAGCGTAACGGTTGCACAGGCATTATATTTCTTCAGGTACATCTCTAAAAATGCCGCAAAGCTTGCGCTCACCGCTTCTCTTTTCTCGCCGTTATACTCAAATTCCGCAGTCAGCACGAATATGCTAAGCGGCTCCCTTACACAGCGGGCAAGAGAGATACTTGAAATGATGACGCCGTCAACTATATTGCCATCGCCGCTATAAAGAACGTTCATATTTTTTCTCCTTTGCCGAAATCTTGAGCATATTTTACACTCTGACACCCATAAAATCAACCTACACATAGTCTGGTATATTCTACAGATGTATATTCTACTGTAGAATCTCGAAAGTAGAATTCTACTGTTGGTAGAAAAAAGAAAAAAAGCCCTGTAAAATCAGGGCTTTGTGAGTGTAAAATTATTTTTTCGTGGGTTTTTTATTTATAACCGACCAAAGAATTATGATAAGCTGACCCGGAAGACCAAGAAGATATATAAGATGAAACTGTCCGCCAAACATAAGCACCGTAAGGTGTATGGAAGCGAGTACTGACCACATCAAAACCGATATTATAAAATAATTTCTTCTTTTATTGAACCAGATACTATTGAAAACGAGCCATACTATCGCAGAAACGGGAACTGCGTACAAAAACGGCAGCCATTTGGCGTTTTCAGATGGAACAAATAAAGCAATAGGAATAAACACGATTATCGCGATGAGCCAGACCATCTGTATTCCTATACCCGTGACTGCCTTGCGGTTATTAATAAGTACCTTCTGGGTGGCTTCTTTAAGCTTGCATTCATCGTCATTCATCGGTTCGCATTTTTCGTGATCTTCTTTAACGAGATAATCAAGAGATACAGAAAAAATATTGGCTATCTCGATAAGAACGGCAATGTCGGGTATGGATTCCCCTCTCTCCCATTTTGAAACTGCTTTGTCTGAATAATTTAATCTTTCAGCAAGCTCGAGCTGTGTCATTTTATTTAATTTTCTGAGCTCAGATATATTCTTGGCTATTATTTGTTTTAAATCTCCCAATCATATCACCTCTCAAAAGTAATTATTCCCATACAAATTCTATCACCCAATTATGTATTTTTTGTTAACAAAACTACAAAGTAAACTCAAATATTGTTGATAAATCAACGCAAAAGCACCCACAAAATGTGAGTGCTTAACTCAATTATTTACTTTTTCTTAACAGGCACCCAAATTTCGCCTTCGGTTTCGGAAATGTAGAATTCAAAATTGTAGTTTCCTGAAAGTTCGTATTCTTTGCAGTTGGGAAGCCATTCGCTCCAAATTTGAGTATTAAGATCCTGAAGTGCGTTAGGACATTCTCCGTGATAGGAGAAAACCGCCCAAGTGCCACCCTCAAAGGTTCTGGTTTCACAACCATTGGGAATATCATTCCAAGGAAAATAAAGGTCGGCAATCAAATAATCAAACTCCTTGCCGTTACCGTCAACACAAACACCGAACATTCCGCGAATAATCTCGCCACCACCGGTTGCATAATGCTCTCCCCAAAATTTTGGAATTTCTTTATAAGATGTTTCCGAATTGAATTTTTTGCACTTACCCATAATGGTAAATGCTGATTTTTCAACTATTTTGTAGTTCATAACAGTACCACCCTTCAAAGTTATTTTCAGAGGAGCAAAGCATTTAAGATGCGCTCCTCTTTCCTTTGCAGATGACGGAGAAGTACCGTGAAATTTTGCAAATGCTCTGCTAAAGCTATCGGGAGAGTCATATCCGTATTTGAACGCAACGTCAATCACTTTTATATCAGAGCGCGAAAGCTCCTCGCCGGCAAGGGATAGACGTCTGCACCTTATGTATTCGCCCACAGTAAATCCGCAAGTTGCATTAAATACTCTTTGAAAATAAAACGGTGAGAGATAGGCTTTTGCTGCAATTTTTGAAATTTCAAGCTCTTCGCACAAATTTTCTTCAATGTAATCAATCGCATTTTGCAATCCGCGTGTTAACTCGTTCATTATATCACTTCCCTTCATCTGCTAAAGGCATTATATCACGAAAATCAAAATTCCTCCCGACTTTTTGTGCTTTGTTGGAATATAAACAGAAAATAATACACAAACTTAAATCGGGGTTTATCTTTTTGGCGGGCGATTCACGAATCACCTGTCTCCCTGACAAATCAAAATTTGAACGATACCATTCGCCGTTTTTTAAAGAAACAAAGGGGCAATTTTCAAAGAAATGCCCCTTATTTCTTATTCAACTAACTTTTACTGTGCCGCGTCAACGATCGCGTTGAACTTCTCTGCAACGAGGGACGCGCCGCCGATAAGACCGCCGTCAACGTTTGCCTTTGAAAGAAGCTCCGTCGCATTCTTGTCGTTCATTGAACCGCCGTACTGAATGATTATCTCTTCAGCCGCATCATTTCCGTAAAGCTGTGCAACAACGTCACGGATAACTCCGCAGGTCTCGTCAGCCTGCTCGGGAGTTGCTGTAAGACCTGTGCCGATCGCCCAAACGGGCTCGTATGCGATAATAACGTTC
>CAZLIB010000046.1:2916-8025 GCA_964559465.1 uncultured Lachnospiraceae bacterium | reverse complement strand
AACGCCGAGTCGCCTGCGCGGCGGGCGCCACCTTTTGCAAAAGGTGGACGAAAACCTTTTATCGCTTGGTTTGTGCTAACAATGCGCGATAAATCATAATTTGAAATGTATTTTTTACTACGCCAACTAAACCCACGAAGATATGAACAAAGTTCAATAAATATTGTTAAAATAATTCTTGTAATCTTGACTTTTGTGTGATATAATTTAAATGGAATAGTTTGAACTTTTATATTATAAAGGAGATAATAATATGAGAAAGACGAAAATCGTTTGCACGATCGGACCCGCATCTGACACAGAGGAAAAGCTTCGCGAGCTGATGCTTGCAGGTATGAACGTTGCACGTCTTAATTTTTCACATGGTACACATGAGGAGCATAAGGTCAGAATTGACAGGATCAAGAAGGTGAGAGAGCAGCTTGGTCTTCCTGTTGCTATTCTTCTTGATACAAAGGGCCCCGAATACAGAATCAGAACTTTTGAGAATGACAAGATATATCTTAATGACGGCGATAAATTCACCTTTACAACAGATGAAATTGTCGGAAATCAGGAAAGAGTTGCCGTAAGCTACAAAAATCTTCACAATGATCTTGAGGTTGGAAGTAAGATCTACGTCAACAACGGTCTTGTTCAGTTTGTTGTTGAAGAAATCGTGGGTAACGACATCATCTGCCGCGTTACTGCGGGCGGTGAGCTTTCAAACCGTAAGAGTATGAGCTTCCCCGGCAAGGTGCTTAAGCAGGTTTATCTTTCTGAGGTTGACAAATCCGACCTTCTTTTCGGAATTGAAAACGACGTTGACTTCGTTGCTTGCTCGTTCGTTTCCTGCAAGCAGGACCTTGATGATGTTAGAAAATTCCTTGACGAGCATACTTCTGATGACAATATTTCACTTATCGCAAAGATCGAAAACCAGCACGGTGTTGACAATATAGACGAGATATGCCAGGCGTGCGACGGTATAATGATAGGACGTGGCGATATGGGTGTTGAAATTCCATTTGAGGAGCTTCCTCAGATACAGAAGCACCTTATCACTAAATGCCGCCTTCTCGGTAAGCGTGTTATCACCGCAACAGAGATGCTTGAGTCGATGATCTACAATCCCCGTCCCACGAGAGCTGAGATAAGCGACGTTGCAAATGCCGTTTACGATGGTACAAGTGCAATTATGCTTTCGGGTGAAACTGCTGCAGGTAAATATCCCGTTCTTGCAGTTAAGACAATGGCAAAGATTGCCGAAACAACAGAGAAGAACATTAACTACAGAAAGAGATTCTTCAATACGGAATTTGAAATTGCAAACAGTGTCGACGCGGTTTCGCATGCAACCTGCTCGATGGCTATCAATCTTAATGCGAAGGCGATAGTGGTTTGCTCGCTCTCGGGCAGAACTGCGCGAATGGTAAGCCGTTTCCGTCCACCCGTGGATATTATCGGTATCTGTGTTGACCCAAAATCAGTTCGTAAGCTGTCACTTTCTTGGGGTGTAACTCCGGTGCTTGGAGAAGCGGTTCCCACGACCGACGTTCTTTTCTACTCTGCATACAAGACCGCGAAAAAGGAATTCAACCTCAAAAAAGGCGATCAGATCGTTATCACGGGCGGTCAGATCAACGGACAAAGCGGCAATACCAATCTTCTTAAGGTAGATACGATCTGATATATGAATTTTGAAGAAAAAACAAAGCGCGAAAACCTCATATTTGACGGTGCGGTGCTTCACGTTTACTGTGACGAAATAATCCAGCCTGACGGCAAGGAAGCCAAAAGAGAATATGCAAAGCACCTCGGTGCTGTCTGTGTAGTTCCTCTTACCGAGAATAACGAGGTTATTTGTGTAAAGCAGTATAGATACGCACACCGCAGAATGTTTCTTGAGATTCCCGCAGGCAAGCTCGACTATGCAGGTGAGGACAGAAGGGAAGCGGCTCTTCGCGAGCTTCGTGAGGAAACGGGCGCGTTGTGTGAAACGCTTACACATATCGGGGATATAGTTCCTTCTCCTGCAATTCTTACCGAGAAAATATCAATGTATCTTGCAGATGGGCTTACGTTCACTGAAACGGAATATGACGAGGGCGAGTTTATCGAAATAGTTAAAATTCCGCTTTCCGAGCTTGTTGAAATGATAATGCGCGGCGAGATAGAGGACGCGAAAACGCAAACGGCTATACTTAAGGTGTGGCATTTGAAAAACAAATAAAACTAAAGGGGCAAATGCAAGTTTGCCCTTTTATCAAAAAAAGAGGAAGATATGAAAAAATTACTTGTGGTTGACGGTAATTCAATACTAAACAGAGCATTTTACGGTGTCAAGCTGCTTTCTAATAAGAACGGACTCTACACCAACGCAATTTTTGGTATGATCAATATTCTTATGAAGCAAGTCGAAGCGCTTAAGCCGGACTATGCTGCGGTTGCCTTTGACCTTAAGGCACCAACGTTCAGACATAAGATGTATGATGCGTATAAGGCGGGCAGACACGCTATGCCCGACGAGCTTCGTGATCAATTTCCTTATGCCAAGAGAGTTTTAAAGGAAATGGGCTTTGCGGTGCTTGAAAAAGAGGGGTATGAGGCAGACGATATTCTTGGCACGCTTGCAAAGGAAGCAGAGAATAACAGCGTTGAAGCATATATTCTTACAGGTGACCGCGATTCGCTTCAGCTGATTACTGAAACCACAAAGGTGCTTCTTGCCACGAATCACGATACGCTCGTGATGGATAAGTCGGCGTTTTTTGAAAAGTACGGTGTGGATTCCGCGCAGTTCGTTGACGTAAAGGCGCTTATGGGCGATAGCTCCGATAATATTCCCGGTGTCGCGGGGGTTGGAGAAAAGACTGCGCTAAAGCTTATATCTGATTTTGGAACGCTTGATAATATTTATGCAAGCTTACCCAGTGACAAGATAAGCCCCTCGGTTAACAAAAAGCTTGAGGCATCGCGCGAGAATGCATTTCTTTCAAGAACGCTTGCGCAGATCTGCACTGACGTACCGCTTGACATCGGCTTTGATGATGTGGCTTATAAGGGCTTTGGAGAGGGTGCTTACGACCTTTTTGCGTTTCTTGAATTTTCGGGATTTATAAAAAAGTTCGGTCTTGTAAAAAGCAACAAAACAATATCAAAAAAAGAGGATAAAAACGAAGAACAAATTGGATTTTTCTCTGATATAAATGAGGAAGAAAAAAGCGAAAAGCCTGTAGTATCGGTTAAGCTTGATGATCTTTTAGAGCTTACCGAGAGCGAGGCGTGCGCCATCTCATTTGAGGGTGGCAACCTGTACGTTACAAATGAGAAAGAAATTCTTGTTTACGAGGGCTCTCTTGAAAACGCGAGAGATTTTTTGTGCGACAGCGAAAGAAAATTCATTATGCACGATTGTAAGAGCGCATTTCATTCCTTGAAGAGTATTGGCTTTAAGAATTGCTATTTTGACATTATGCTTGCTGCATACGTTCTTAACGCCGGTGAGGGCTCGTTCGATTTTTCAAGGCTTGCTATGGCGAATCTTTCAGAGGCGGTCGACGAAAATACGATCAGCGCGCCCTTGATTTATAAGATCTATAAAATATTGAAGAAAAAAATAGAAGAGCTTCAATTTGAAAAGCTCTTTTATGAAATAGAGATGCCGCTTGCTACCGTTTTGTTTGAAATGGAGGACGAGGGCTTTAAGATTGACCGCGAGGGACTTGTGAGCTACGGTCTTGCGCTTGATGAAACTATTTCCGAGCTTGCAAACAGGATCTACGGCTATGCGGGCAAAGAATTCAACATCAATTCTCCCAAGCAGCTTGGCGAGATACTGTTTGAAACTCTTATGCTTCCGCACGGAAAGAAAACGAAAACGGGTTATTCCACGAATGCCGAGGTTCTTGACCGTTTGCGCGTGTATCACCCCATAATTCAAGATATTCTTGACTACCGTCAGGTCGTCAAATTAAAGGGAACTTACGTTGACGGTTTTATTAAATTGCTTACCGAAGACAATAAAATACACACGACATTTAAGCAGACGGGAACTGCGACGGGACGCCTTTCGTCCGCGGAACCGAATTTACAGAATATTCCGATAAGAACACCGCTTGGTAGGGAATTAAGACACTATTTCATACCAAAAACGAGTGATTACGTGCTCGTTGACGCGGACTATTCGCAGATTGAATTGCGACTCCTTGCCGCAATTTCGGGGGACGAGAATATGATAGGGGCGTTTGCTTCGGGCGTTGACATTCATACATCAACCGCCGCAAACGTTTTTCACGTTCCCGAGAGTATGGTGACAAGCGAGCTTCGCAAGCGCGCGAAGGCGGTGAATTTCGGGATAGTTTACGGTATTGGCGAATTTTCGCTCTCCGATGACCTTCATATCTCAATGAAGGAGGCAAAGGAGTATATCGAAAGTTATAAGGCGAGCTATCCGCTTGTTGATAAATATTTGAAAGACATCGTTGCAGAGGGCTACGAGCACGGCTTTGTTTCCACGCTCTATGGCAGAAGAAGATATATCCCCGAGCTTTCGGGACAGAATAAGATGCTCAAAAAGTTTGGCGAGCGCGTGGCAATGAATAGCCCTATTCAGGGAACTGCTGCGGATATAATTAAGGCAGCAATGATAAACGTGAGCCGCCGTTTGAAAAACGAGGACATCGACGCGCATCTTATTTTGCAGGTTCACGACGAGCTTGTTATCGAAGCGCACAAGAACTGCGCCGACCAAGCCGCAAAAATTCTCCGCGAGGAGATGGAAAACGCGATACAGCTCCCCGTACCGCTTTCGGTTGAATTGACCGTTGGCGAAACGTGGTACGATAATAAATAACCTATAAAATTTGGCAAGCCAGTCATTCCGACGGGCTTGTTTTTTTATTGACAAATTTCAAAAATAATAGTAAAATAAATATATAATAGGAAAATATACCAATATGAAGAAAGGAAAAAAGTATGAAAAAAGCTTTGGTTTTGATTTTTGTTTTGATGATTTCGATAACCCTTTGCTCCTGCGAAGACATTTGGGGTGGTGGTTTTACTACTACTACTACTACTACTACTGGTACTACTACTGGTACTACTACTGGTACTACTACTGGTACTACT
>CAZLIB010000046.1:0-2816 GCA_964559465.1 uncultured Lachnospiraceae bacterium | reverse complement strand
ACTGGTACTACTACTGGTACTACTACTGGTACTACTACTGGTACTACTACTGGTAATACTGCTGATCACGTTCACGTAGAAGTAATTGACCCCTATGTATGGCCGACATGTCAATCTACCGGCTTGACACAGGGCAAGCATTGCTCGGAATGCGGAGAAATTATTGAAGCTCAAGAAGTTATAGAAGCCGTAGAGTGCTATTTAGTGTGGAAAACTGTCAATCCTGCAACCAAGACCGAAAATGGAGAAAGAGTTTATGGGTGCCGATATGACTGCGGAAATATAATTGAAACAGAAACAATCTATGCCGGTTCACAAAATTTAGAGTATGGTGAAAATGAAGATGGAACTTATTATGTGAAATCGATATTTGGTTTGGATATGGATATAGTAATACCGGAAAAATATAAAGACAAATATATTACCGGAATTGGTAGTGAAGCTCTCTACGGAATAGAAAGCTTGACTATATCCTCAAATCTGATTTATATCGATGTTAAAGCATTTGGTAGTGAAAGTTCGTCTTTGAAGAGTATTACAGTATCGTCTGACAATCCTGCCTTTTCTTCGCTTGACGGAGTTCTTTACTCAAAAGACGGTAAAACCCTCATTAAATATCCGGCGGGTAAAACGGATACTTCGTTTACTGTTCCTAACGAGGTTTCTGTTATTGAAAGGGGAGCGTTTGATAAATGTCGAAATCTTACGGAAATAATTATTCCCAATGGTGTTACGTCCATTGGAGATATTGCTTTTCAAGATTGTTCTCAATTGGTAAAAGTAGAGTTTCCTGATACGTTGCAAAGCTTAGGTGGAGGCGCGTTTCGTCAGTGCTATAGGCTTGAGGAGGCCGTTTTGCCGGATAGCCTTACGGAGATTGGTCCCGGCGTTTTCCAGTATTGCTACAAATTGTGCAATGTAGTTCTCCCTAAATATTTAACTTATATTCCTGATAATATGTTTTGGGAATGTCGCGTTCTTAAAACTGTAGAAGTACCTGAAACGGTAACGAGAATAGGCAGTAAAAGCTTTACTGCGTGCGGTAGTCTCGAAGAAATTGTACTTCCGGAAGGAGTTGTTTCGATTGGAGCGGGCGCGTTTTATTCGTGCGGACTGAAAGAAATAAACATTCCTAAAACCGTTATGTATATCGGAGATTTAGCGTTTTATCATTGTGATTCTATTCAAGGTATTTATGTCGATACGGACAACGAATACTTTGAAACTATTGATGGAAGCTTATATACTAAAAATCCAAAAGCGTTGTTGTATTATGCGTCGGGTAGAACTGAAAAAGACTTTATTGTTCCGGACGGAGTGACTGCTATTGCTGGTTATGCGTTTTTTCAATCTAAAAATTTGGAAACCGTCATTATTTCGGATTCGGTTACATGGATTGGTCCAAATGCGTTTGAAAATGTTTTCGCATTAAAGAGCGTTGTAATCGGTAGTGGTATCACGGAAATTCCCGAAAGCGCATTTAACCTTTGTCAATCACTTGAGGAAATCACCATATTGAATAAGAATGTTTCTATAGGAGAGTATGCTTTCAGTTGGTGCGGTAACCTCCGCACAATTAATTTCAACGGTACTGTAAATGAGTGGTTATCGGTTAGCAAAGGCTCTCACTGGGATGATTTGACCCCTGATTATACCGTTATTTGTTTGGACGGTTCTGTTACTAAATCAGGTGTAATAACATATTACGAAAATTGATTAATATTCTTAAAGGAGCGCTCACGCGCTCCTCTCTTTATGCTCGTGTTTTTGCGGCTTGATGTTTTGGTGTTTGTAATATTTATCTCGCTTGCTCACCAACCGTGCCAAAACGTGCCACACGGTGCTATTTTTTCTCAATTTTTCGCAAAAAACGCTCAAAAATGCATCAAAAATACATCAAAAACCACGCGATTTTGTCCCTTTTTAACTCGTTCTTGACAAACCGAATCAAAAGTGTTACACTATATCCAATACTGACAAAAGGCAGGAATTGTAATGAAAAACGTATTGATAACGGGTGGCTCGCGCGGCATCGGACACGCCTGCGTTGAGAAATTTGCACACGAGGGCTACACGGTTTCCTTCATATATAATAATAGCGACTCTGCGGCAGGAGAGCTTTCCGCCAAAACCGGAGCCTATGCAATAAAGGCGGATCTTTCCGATCCCAAGGGCGCTGTGGCGGCTTGCGAGGGTGCAATCGGGCAGATGGGGAGCGTTGATATCCTCATAAACAACGCGGGAATATCCCTTATAAAGCTATTTACCGATACGACGGACGAGGACTATTATAATATAGTGAATACAAATCTCGGAGGAACGTTTTTTGTTACTCGCGAGGTCACAAAAAATATGATCTCGAACCATTCGGGCAGGATCGTTAATATCGGCTCAATGTGGGGTAAGGTCGGTGCGTCGTGCGAGGTGGTTTATTCCGCGTCCAAGGCGGCAATCGAGGGATTCACAAAGGCGCTTGCCAAGGAGCTTGGTCCAAGCGGAATATGCGTGAATTGTATCGAGCCCGGAGTTATAAACACGGAAATGAATGCCGAGCTTGATGAAAATACCCTTAAAGAGCTTTGTGATGAAACTCCTGTCGGCAGAATTGGGGATGCAGATGAACTCGCCGAGTTCATTTTTAGTGTCGCAACAGAAAAAAGCGGATTTTTGACAGGCCAGATCATCGGCTTCGACGGTGGATTTGCAATTTGAAAAAATATTTTGAAAATTTTGAAAAAAGGACTTGACAAAATATTGAACTTGTGGTAATATAACAAGGTCGCGAACGCGGAGGGGCACGGAAGTGCGAAAAAAAG
>CAZLIB010000045.1:0-8192 GCA_964559465.1 uncultured Lachnospiraceae bacterium | reverse complement strand
TTTCTGCGTAGCCGTACGCAAATTTTGCATTTTGCATTTATATCGCCCTCTCCGTCGCCTGTGGCGACACCTCTCCCAGAGTGAGAGGCTTTTTTGGAGTGACACACGGGCGCAAAAAAACAGGGCGCGATTGCTCGCGCCCTGCAAACAAATCCATACGAAATCATTCGCTAAAGGAACTGTCAAATATTCATCAGAATATTTATCTTCCCTTTTCGTATGTCTATTTTTTAGTTTAGTCGGTTATTGTGAATTCAACCACTGTGGATTTGCCCATATACTCAATAGTAATATACGCTACACCGGGCGCGTCCATTATTTCTCTTTGTGTTGCCCATGTGTTTTGGATCCAAACATTTTCTGTAGTTCCATCACTATATGTGCAAAGCAAATATGAATTGTTATAATCAGGACCGTTCTTGTTCCATCTTTCCAAGGAATATGTTGTTTTCAAATCTTTAACCTCGATAGAAACAAGTTGCGGCGGTTGTACCTCGTGTTCTTTTACTTTAACAGTAAAAGTTGTGCTAAATCCCTGATATGAAACGGTTATAGTTACAGTATCATTAACTACTGAACTATCAAAGCCACTAAATGTTAATTTCGTATGATCAACAAAGTAGGTGTTTTTCATATCGTTTGTTCTAACTTGAATCAACGTTCCTGTTGGATCAAATTCGTCGCCGATATAGTATTCATCTTTAGTGGGCATACCGCTTAATACGATATCTTTAATTTGCTTACCCTTATTCTCTTGAACAATAGAATTTACTATCAATATGGCTCCTACTATCAAAGCTACAGCAAGAATAGATATTCCAACAATGGTTAATATTTTTTTTGTTTTTGTTTTGTTGCTTCTTAATTTCATTATTTCCAAGTCAAATTATAATTTTCGGGTTTGAATGTATCCATATATGTTGTATTTTGAGATTCTTTAAACAAATCATCGTACTTTTCGGGATTAGGAGTCCATACTTTGTTAGGCATATTGTTGCTACTAATGCCTCTGCTTGTTAACTGAGACGAGCTCAAATTCCAAACCCAGTCATCACACAAATTAATACTTTGTTCCTCGCCCAAATAATCATTGAGACCTTCCATACTAACATTGCCTGTTGCACCATAGTCCAAGCAAACAATAGCGCCATTTACATAAGGATTAGTTTTACTCGTATCTGTTTCAAGGTAGTATTTTAAGGAATTATAAGCTGTATTATCAAGGATACCACCGAACAATGAAGGAATGTCTACTTTAGCAATAAGATAGTTAAGTACAGGCAACTGAGACTTATTAGAATTGCTAATGAAGTTATACTGCTTCAATGTACCATTGTTCACGATAGATTTAGTGCTATCATTAAACCACGCAGCAATACCAACACCTACAGAACCATTATATCCTTGGTTTACAGTATAGTTCGTTCCATTTAGAGTGAGGGTAAATGCACCAACGATATCAATATTAGAGTATCTACCACCAAAGAATACACAGTTAGTAACAGTTACGCTTGTATCCAATCTCAAAGGAGAACGGCATCCAGAGATATAACAGTTAATCAATTCTGCAGAACCATTTTTAGCATCCACCGCCGATGCGCCATATGCATCGCTAACACTGACACCAAACGTTCCGTATGTATCACCAACAATCTTTGTATCACGAATAGTTCCCCAGAGACCGATGATACCTGCAGACGCATCATTTGCCTTATAATAACCATTTTGGATATTCAATTCAAAGAGATTGCCCCAAAGAGTCTGATTGGTACCAATCTTAATATAGTTAGCAGAATTAGTTTTACTTCCGCTTTCCCAAAGAGAAACTTTATTAAGGAGAACATAACTTTGTGTTCCACTCTTCCAGTCAATGTCAGTTTGAGTAGCACTTCTTACGTTATATCCATTCACAATCTCCACAGGAATATCGGGAGAAACGATTACACCGTCAATTACAAGGCACAAATAAGCGGGTCCACTTGTTCTTGTTCCTGTGAATTTAAATGTAGTATTGAATCCTTCTATGCTATCATCACTTACATAGAATGACCCACTTGTATCTGTAGGAATTGTTGCTCTATCAGTATCAAGCAAGTCGGTATTGCTTGCTCCCTCATAAACCATAAGTGTTACATTATCGGGAATTGTCCAGTCAGAATCTTTCTTATCGAAGAAATCACTTGCAGAAAGAGTATTACTATTACCAACATATTTGATATTGTCATGCTTGATTACGAAAGGCAAATTGCCTGCATCAAACAATGTCAATTTCTTGTCTGTAGCTATTGTATAAGAACCATACTTAATTGTTACAGTTTCCTCTACTGTACCAGTCACATCACCAGCCACCTTAATAGCTGAACCATCAACAACTACCTTATCGGTAGAGATTGTGATATCTTCATTAAGAGAAATTTCAGAAGTTGTAAATGTCTTTTGAACATTAGATGTTGCAAGCGTATATGTACCGTTCTGACCTTCTATCGTATTGCCAAATACAAGTGTATGTGTAGAATTTGCACTCACATCTTTTCCCGCAATATTTACTGTTGCGCCATAAACCGCAACAACCTTAATATTAAGGGGTACAGAGACACCATTTACAGTTCCGGTGACAGTAAACGTGCAGTTATCTGCTGTGGGCTGTGTACCTGTAAATGTGACTTCACCAGTTGCTTCGTTGATTGTGGCAAGATTTGTTGTGGAAATTGTCCATCTAATTTCAGAATCTCTTGTTGAAGAAGGAAGCTCCGGTTTGATTGAGCCAACTATGTTTAAAGATGACACATCAAAGCTTGTGAGATCCCAAGAAACAAAGGCAAATTTTGTGCCGTCATTTTCCTGTGTGTTAAATACCTGCTTATTACCTACAACTTCTACAGCTGTTTCGAAAGCATTTGCAGGATTGTAGTACTCAAGAAGATACTCAACCGTGTCATTAGCGAGAACAGGTTTGCCAATATATGTAATAGTGCCTGCATTTTTTGTTGTGTAATTGCCATCAGTTAGCTTAATCGTTGTATCAGAAAAGCTTTCAAATGCCATTCCTGCAACAACTGACGCAGGCTTATTAATTACGATAGTGCCACTTGTGCCAACGTTCAAGGAACTACCCTCCAAGAACTGTACTGAGTTGGGAACAGTAAGCGCGCCTGTTATTGTTGCTAATTTATCGGCAGTAACATCTTCAAATTTTGAAGTTGTAGAATTCCACTGCTTTGTTGTTGTACCAACGGATTTAACGCCGTCGGCGAAAATTACGAATGTGGGATTGTTACTTATTCTGTAGTTACAGTTATCAGTGACCACAACTGCATTTGAAACGAAAGCGTAAAGCTTTGAGTCAAAGTTAGATGCCAAATCCAACAAGGTTTTAACATCTGTGTCGGAATCAAGGTTATAGAATCCGTTAACGATTTGCGCAAGACGTGAGTTATCGCTGGGTGTGCCTACAAAGAAATATCTGTTTCCCTGTGTAAAGCAGTTTTCAAGCTTAACCTCGTATGCAGAGGGTTCATCTGCAAAGGCGTCAATGAGATAATGAATACCTGCATTTAGAATCTTCTTATCCTCCATTACGACGTATTCGCCTGTTTCAAGGTCATAATAGAAGTTATAGCCGTAATCGAGAGATTGAGGAACAAGCTCGTTCAAGCCACTGTCCTTGAGAATCAATGCGGTTACTTCTCTAATATTTGTTTCGTCAATTTCTTCTCCATAAAAATCACCCGTATGGTCAGCTTTAAGAGCCACCATAAATTTGTTGAGCTGGGCGGCGACGTTTTCGTCGTTGGAAACGCTCGCTCTTGTGATAAAAGAGGTGTAGCCAACTACCGAAACGGTTGCAAGGATTGCCAAGATAGCAATTACAACCAGCAATTCGACGAGGGTGAAGCCCCTCTTTTTGTTGTTTCTCATTACTTTTTTTCCTCCGTAATGTTTATTTTGATTTTATTTTTATTGTCGATATATTTTAAACGCCGAAGCGTTGTTGTAGAAGATGTGGCGGAGGTGCAAGCACCTCGCCGATAAAAAAGCCGTAATGTGTATTTTGATTTTTTGTTTTTGATTTCATATAAACGCCGAAGCGTTGTTGTAGAAGATGTGGCGGAGGTGCAAGCACCTCGCCGATAAAAAAGCCGTAATGTGTATTTGATTTTTTGTTTTTGATTTCATATAAACGCCGAAGCGTTGTTGTAGAGATTCTATCGGTCGTTGCACTCCCTCCGTAATGACAGAAAGTATGGCGGCGGGTTGCCAAGATAGCAATTATGCTGTGCAATTTTAAGGGGCAAGCTCTTATCCTTGCGCTACGATATTCTTTACATATTAATCACAACGATTATATTGCGATTGCCAAGATAGCAATTATCGTTTGTAATTTTAAAGGGGCAACGCCCTTATCCTTACGTTATGATACTCTTTCGCATTTTAATCATAATGATTATATCACAATATCTTTTTTGTGTCAACGAGTATTTTGAAAAATTAACCTCGTTTTGCTAAAAAATATTGGCGAATATAGTATTTATAAGCCGTTTTTCCTTATTTTTACATTTGCGCAACCGAAAGTTGCAAAAAGTTCCAATAAAAGTTGGTTGAAAGGGTTGTTTTTTTGCGTTATATTTAGTATAATGAGTATAGAAGCTTACATTGTTTATATAAGGAGTGTTTTTATGACGATTGGACAAAAAATTATTCAGCTCAGAAGTAATATGGGCATCTCGCAGGAAAAGCTTGCGGAGCTGCTCGGCGTTTCGCGCCAGTCCGTTTCAAAATGGGAGATGGATCAGTCAATGCCCCAGATCGACAAGATCTTGCAGATCTCCGATATTTTTTCGCTCTCCTGCGACGAGCTCCTTCGCGACAAGGTGGAGCTGAGAGGTACGTTTACCTCTTCCCTTTCAAATAAATATTTCGGTACTGACGGCTTCCGCGGTGAGGCGAACGTTGGCTTGACCTCTATGCATGCTTACAAGGTGGGTAGATTCCTCGGTTGGTACTATTCCCTTCAGCTTCAGGGCGAGAGGTCAAGCCGCAGACCAAAGATCGTTATCGGCAAGGACACGCGACGCTCAAGCTATATGCTTGAATACGCCATTGCGGCGGGTATTTCAACAAGCGGCGCGGATGCTTACATGCTTCACGTTATCACCACCCCAGGTGTTTCTTACGTTACAAGAATGGACGGATTTGATTGCGGTATTATGATCACCGCTTCGCACAATCCATTCTGCGACAACGGAATCAAGGTCATCAATCGCTACGGCGAGAAGCTCGACGATGAAACGACCGCGCTTATTGAGGCGTATCTCGACGGCGACCTCGGTGCGCTTGGCGTCTCGGGCAACGATCTTCCCCTTGCGACAGGCGACAAGATCGGCTCTATCCACGACCACATCAGCGGCAGAAACAGATATATCGGTTACCTCATTTCTCTCGCTTCAAATTCTTATAAAAAGCTTCGCATCGGTCTTGACTGCGCCAACGGCGCTTCGTGGTCTATCGCGCGCGCGGTTTTCGGTGCGCTCGGCGCACAGCTCTACGTTATCGGCGACGAGCCCGACGGTCTTAACGTAAACCGCGATTGCGGCTCGACGCATATTGAAAATCTCGTTAAGCTTGTAAGAGAAAAGCACCTCGACCTTGGCTTTGCCTTCGACGGCGACTGTGACCGTTGCCTTGCGGTCGACGAGAACGGAAACATCGTTGACGGCGACAAGATCATGTATCTTCTTGCAAAGCGACTCAAGAGCCGCGGTATGCTCAACGACGACACAGTCGTTGCGACGGTTATGTCTAACAGCGGATTTGTTTCTTCACTTAACAGGTTGGGTATCAAATGCGTGCAGACTAAGGTGGGCGACCGCTTCGTTTGGGAGTGCATGCAGGAAAAGGGCTACTCCATCGGCGGAGAACAATCGGGGCATATCATTATGAAAAAATATGCGACGACGGGTGACGGTCTTCTCACGGCAATTATGGTTGCAGAGGAGATCTGTGACAGCAAGAGCACGCTTGGAACGCTCGTTGAGGACGTGACTCTCTATCCGCAATATCTCAAGAACGTTCGCGTTAAGAGCAAGGATGCGGTTATGCAGGACAAAGCGGTGCTTGCAAGCGTTCGCGATGCTGAAAAGCTCATCGCGGGCAACGGACGCGTGCTTCTTCGCCAAAGCGGCACCGAGCCCGTTATTCGTGTAATGGTGGAATGTGAAACAGAGGAAAAATGCCGCGAATATGCAGATATCGTGGTGCAGGCTATAGTTGATGGGGGGCATACGGTTGAATAAAGCAGTAAAAACGAAGGAGTTGTTTGATTGCAAAACTCCGTATCTTACAGAGCTTTTTGAAAATAGCGAATATCCGTGGGAGATGCTCCCAAAGATAAAGGAGCTTGCAAAAAAGCTTATTGAGAACGGAATCGAGGGCTATACCCTGCTCTCTGACGGCGTTCTCGTTGGTGAAAACGTTAAGATATACCCAACGGCGACCATTGAGGGCCCTACGGTCATTGGCTCGGGCACTGAGGTTCGCCCCGGAGCGTTCATACGCGGCGGAGTTATCACCGGCGAGAACTGTGTTATCGGTAATTCCAGCGAGCTTAAAAACTGTATTTTGCTTAACAACGCCAAGGTGCCGCATTATAACTACGTTGGAGATTCTATTCTCGGCAACGGCGCGCACACCGGTGCGGGCGTAATCCTTTCAAATCTTAAAAGCGACGGCAAAAATATCGTAATACACGGCGACGCGGACTACGAAACAGGATTGCGAAAGATCGGAGGTATTCTTGCCGACGGCGCGGACATCGGTTGCGGTTCAGTCGTAAATCCCGGAACGGTGATCGGCAAAAACACGAGGGTCTACCCCCTCACTTCCCTTCGCGGTGTTTATCCTGCGGATTGCATTGTAAAGGCATCAGATAAGGTAGTTAAAAGAATATAAGCGCCAACATTTAACTTTTTTATTTCTATCACTTCAAGGAGGTCAAACATGGGACTTTTCAGACAACAAAACCAAGGCACTTCACAACGCGATATTTTATTAGGCAAATACAACGCCGCGCGCAACGACGTACTGTTGATTTGTATTTTCACTATCGTTAACATCATTTTTTTGGCAACGGGCGGAGATATATATATGCTTTTTGCGGCTAACATTCCCTACGCCATTGTTGATTTCGGAATGTTATTTTGCGGACTGTATCCCGACGAGTTATATACGGACGAATTTGCAGATCTCTCCTTTTTAGACGAAAGCGCGTTCGCCATTTTCATTATAGTAGCTATTGCTATTACGGGCATGTATCTTCTTGCATATCTTCGCTCAAAAAAGCAAAATACGGGTTGGCTCGTATTTTCACTCGTTCTTATCAGTACAGATACCGCTTTTATGCTTTTCTATTACGAACCGAGCCTTATGATGCTACCCGACCTTATTTTTCACGGCCTGATGATATATGGCATCGTGAGAGGTATCTCGGCTGTTAAGAAGCTCTCTGAGCTTCCGCCCGAGGAAGCACAAGTACAGGAAGGTGACCCCAACGAAAGCGCGGATACTCGCCGTACCGACCTTGTTGATTCCACTCCGCTTCGAGCAGCAGATCTATCGGCAAAGCACAGAATTCTTTTGGAAGACACCGTATACGGACACAAGGTCATATACCGCAGAGTGAAGAAGACCAATGAGCTCATAATTGATAATTACGTTTACGCGGAATATATCGCGTGGGCAGAAATGGCTCATATGCTTACCGCCAATCTCGACGGTCACGCGTTCGCAGTTGGATTTGACAGCGTGGGCGCCAAGAGCTATCTCATGGTAGACGGACGCACCGTTAAAGAAAAGATACGACTTATCTAAATACAAAAACAGCGGTCAGTTGACCGCTGTTGCTTTTTCTATACGAATAGTTAACGTGTTTATGTCAAAGTATATTATGTAGTCTCCGCTTTCAACGAATTGAACGTTCATATGATCGCCCTGATACACGAAAAGGTCTGAGCAGGATTCGTCAACGGTATTATACCAAGCACCGTTATCGTTATTGTAGACCTTGAATTTAACGACCGCGCCCTCAGCGACCTCGATCGAAATACTGACGAAATAAACGCCGTCACCAAGATGCTTAAACTTATAATGCTCCTGATTGGACCAGTTATTATCATAGAAGTTGCCGCGAAGGTAGA
>CAZLIB010000044.1:5015-8216 GCA_964559465.1 uncultured Lachnospiraceae bacterium | reverse complement strand
ACTCTTTGAACACGGTGAACACCGCTTTCAAACTTAAAGCGCGAATACGCGCCCTCGCCCTCGACCATAAAGCATATCTCCTTGTAGCCGCCAAGCTCTGTTTCGTTGCAGGAAACTATACTCGTCTTAAAGCGAGTTTTATCGGCGTACATTGTGTACATTCTGTAGAGGACACCCGCAAAGAGCGCCGCTTCCTCACCGCCTGCGCCTGCACGAATCTCAATGATAACGTTCTTTGAGTCATTGGGGTCTTTGGGGAGAAGCAGTATCTTTAATTCTTCAAAAAGAGAAATGCTTTTTTCCTTGCAGATAGCGATTTCCTCTTGAATCATTTCCTTTATTTCAGCATCGGCATCGTCAAGCATTTCAAATGCATCGGCGAGCTCCTGCTCATTTTTCTTGTATTCTCTGAATTTAGTGATGATGGGGGTAAGGGAATTGAATTCCTTTATCCTCTTGGTAAATTCAGCGGGATTTGCCGCGATCTCGGGGTCGTTCATCTCGCCCTCGATCTGAATATATCTCTGCTCGGCAAAATTGAGTTTGTTAAGCATTATTTTTACTGTCCTTTCATTAAATTTCGGTATTATGTAAGGGAAATAATACTAAAATTTGCAGAAAGCGCAGAATGCTCTGTAAGCTTCATAAAGGTCAACCTTTGAGATTACCTCGAAGGGAGCGTGCATTGCGATTACGGGCACGCCAAGGTCAACAACGTCGATATTGTGCATTGAAATATACTTTGCAACAGTTCCGCCGCCGCCAACGTCAACTCTGCCAAGCTCGCCTGCCTGCCAGATAACGCCGTATTCTGCCATAGCTCTGCGAACGAAGCCGATGAACTCTGCGTGAGCGTCATTTGTGCCGCCCTTACCGCGAGAGCCTGTGTATTTTGTAAGGACTACGCCGCAGGAGAGAAGGGCGCTGTTTCTCTTTTCAAATACCTCTGCAAAGTTGGGGTCATAAGCTGCAGAAACGTCAGCTGAGAGGCACTTTGAGTTAGCGCGAACAACTCTGGGGTTTGCGCCGCGGGCGATCGCTATCTCGTCGATAAGATCCATCATAAAGTCGCACTGCATACCTGTGTTGCCGTCGGAGCCTGTTTCTTCCTTGTCGGCAAGGATGCACATAAGCGTATGCTCACTGTCTGCAGAGTCAATGATCGCTTTAAGTGCGGGGTAAGCGCAAACGCGGTCGTCGTGGCCGTAAGCACCGATCATTGAACGGTCAAGACCAACGTCTCTTGCCTTCTGTGCGGGAACGATGGAGAGCTCGGCGGTAAGAAAATCTTCCTCAACGATGCCGTATTTTTCGTTAAGTATCTTCATTGTGTTAAGCTTGATTGCATTGTCCTCATCACCGAGGGGTCTGCTTCCAACAAGAATATTGAGTTTTTCGCCTTCAATAGCAGAGCCGAGGGGCTTTGTATTGTAATTAGCAGCAAGGTGGGGAAGAAGATCGTTGATATAGAGAACGGGATCGTTATCGTCTTCACCGATAACAACGTTCACGCTTGTGCCGTCTGCCTTTACCACAACACCGTGAATTGCAAGGGGAATTGCGAGCCACTGATATTTGCGAATACCGCCGTAGTAATGAGTTTTGAGGAAACTCATTCCCTCGTCCTCGTAAAGAGGAACGGGCTTGATATCGATTCTTGGTGAGTCGATATGTGCTGCGGAAATGCGAATGCCGTTTTCAAGGTCTTCAGATCCAACCGTGAAGAGGAAAAGATTTTTGCCTCTGTTGTTATAGTAGCACTTATCACCAACGTTCAATTTCTGACCGATAGCGTAGGGCTTGAAGCCTGCTGACTCTGCAATAACAATTGCAGCATCAACTGCTTCGCGTTCTGTCTTTGCGTCATCAAGATATTTCATATAATTCTTTGCGAAATCATAAGCTGCGTCGATCGCCTCGGGTGTTGCCTTTTGATAAACGCTTGATTTTTTGTAAAAAAGCTGTTCCTTAAGTTCTTTTGTTTCCATAGTTCTATATTCCTTTCAATTAGTTGTAAAGTTGTTCGTATTTTTTCCAGTGGTGCATTACCTTTTTGACGTAATTTCGTGTTTCACGAACGGGGATGGAATCATAATCTCCTTCATTGTAGCCATATTGCTCCAAAAATTCACTGAAGTTGCCTTCGCCCCAGTTGTAAGCGATTATTGCCTTTTCCCAGGAGCCGAATCTTGAATACAGATAACGAAGATAGTAGGTTCCGTATTTTATATTAGTGTCTGCATTATAAAGAAATGACGTGAGTGCGGGTTCGCCGAGCTTTGAGGCAAGCCATTTGTGAGTCGATGGCATAATTTGCATAAGCCCTATTGCTCCTGCAGAGCTGACGGCGTTGCTTTTAAAATTGCTTTCTACCTTGATCACCGCAAAAACAAGCTCGCTTGGCACTGCATATTCATTTGAATATTTCATCACACTGTCATAATACGTTTCGGGATATATGAGTCGGTCAATGCAGGTGAAAAGCACATTGCAGAAAAAGCCCAAGAGTATTGATACCAGTAATATTGCCAAAACGGTGCGAGTGTTGAATATTTTTGATGATGGATGCATCAGATATAGATTTCCTCCTGCTCAAAAATGGAATTCAATTTCTCGTTCATTTCATTTTTTGTTCCGCAGTTATATATGTAGTAATCAGAGTTTTCAATAAAAAATTCATCACTTGGCTGAGCGTTTACTCTTGCCATTGCTCTTTCAAGGGGAATATTATCCCTTTTAACGATTCTTTCGATCCTGACTTCTTTATCGCACAAAACTGCAATTATAAAGTTGCATGCACCGATAAATATTTTGGATGAGAAGAGTGCGGGTGCATCAATCACGGCCGCAACCTTACCCTTGTTCGTATATTCTGTCAATATCTTATTTGTTTCTTCCCAAACATATTTGTGCGCTGTGGCATTGAGGTTTGCCAGATTATCCTTGGCATTCTCGCCCTCAAACACAAGCTTTGCAAGCGCTACTCTGTCAAGTGCGCCGTTTTCGTCAACGATTGAATCTCCAAACTTTTCCTTAAGCTCGTTTGTACAAGGAGAAGGTGAGCTTGTGATCGTGTGGTAAATATCATCAGTGTTCACGCAGGGAATACCAAGCTCTTCGAATCGTGCGCAAAGCGTGCTTTTTCCTGCGCCGCTTGGTCCTGTAAGTCCTATGATCTTCATTTATGCCTCCAAAAAACAT
>CAZLIB010000044.1:0-5005 GCA_964559465.1 uncultured Lachnospiraceae bacterium | reverse complement strand
ATTATACCTCAAAATTTTAAATTATGCAAGTGATTTCCAGCATATTTTTATATAAATATATAATAAT
The DNA here is from genome assembly GCA_964559465.1 of uncultured Lachnospiraceae bacterium. Classification (GTDB taxonomy): domain Bacteria; phylum Bacillota; class Clostridia; order Oscillospirales; family CAG-272; genus RGIG4608. The sequence continues at coordinate 4,938 of CAZLIB010000044.1, read as the reverse complement.
TTCATAAAATCGGATTGCAAAAAGATTCTTCGTGTAGTATAATAAAATCAGTTAATAAAATAGGGGTAATGTTGATGAAATACGAAATCTTGCTTTTTGATGCTGACCATACGCTCTTTGACTTTAAAAAAAGTGAATATTTTGCGCTTAAGGGTGCGCTTGATTCACTCGGCTTGCCAAGCACAGATGGGCATATTGAAAGATACAGCGACATAAACGTTAAGTATTGGAAGATGCTTGAGAGAGGCGAGATAGATAAGAACTTGCTCCGTCTTGCAAGATTTGAGGAGTTCTGCGCTTTTTACGGCTTTGACAGATCTCTTGCAGGCTCGCTTGCGGATCGCTATATGGATAATCTTGCAAAGGAATCCCATCTTTTTGACGGCGCGCTTGAATTGATAGAGAAGCTCTCGCACAGCTATCGACTTTTTATTATAACAAACGGCGTTAAAAGCACGCAGGACGGGCGATTTAGTGTTTCGCCCATCACGAAGTATTTTGAAAAGATATTTATTTCCGAGCTCATTGGCGCAGAAAAGCCAAGTAAGGTCTTTTTTGACGCGGTTGAGGCAAATATTGACGGTTATATTCGCGAAAAGGCACTCGTTATCGGTGACTCACTTTCAAGCGATATCAAGGGCGCAATAAACGCAGGAATTGATTGCATCTGGTTCAATCCTGACGGCAAAAATGCACCTGAGGGTTGGAATATAACTTATACCGCACACAGCTTTGATGAGATCTTGAAAATTATTGAAAATTGAGGTTTTATTTTGGATAGATTAATTGAATTTTTAAATTCGAAAAATATTGCTTTTGAAGAAAACGCGGAAGGTAAAAAGCTTTGCTCGTTTCGCGTTGGCGGTAACGCTTCACTTGTTGTAAGACCGCAGAATTACGAGCAGGCAAAAGTGCTTTTTAATTACCTTACGAATGAAAAAATCAAGCACGTGCTTCTTGGCAGAGGCTCAAACGTAGTTATAGATGATAACGGATATGACGGTGTTGTTGTGCTCCTTTCGGATATGAACAAGATAGTGGTCGAGAGAGGCTTTATTGCCGCAGGTGCAGGTGCATCGATGTTTAATCTTGCGCTTGCCGCAGAGAAGAACGGACTATCGGGTCTTGAATTTGCGCACGGAATTCCGGGTAGCGTTGGCGGCGGTGTGTATATGAACGCAGGCGCTTACGGCGGCGAGATGTGTCAGGTAATTACGGCTTGCGAATGCTTTGATAAAAGAAGCGGCAAGATCGTTTGTCTTGATAATGCAGATTGTGATTTTTCCTATAGACACAGTATCTTTCACGACAATAAGGATCTTATAGTCCTTGGCGCTTTCTTTAGATTGGAAAGCGGAGATGCGCTTGAAATAAGAGCTAAAATGGACGAATATAAAGAAAAAAGAACGAGCAGTCAGCCGCTTGAATACCCAAGCGCAGGCTCAACGTTCAAGCGTCCTGTGGGGCATTTTGCGGGAAAACTGATCGAGGATGCCGGACTTAAGGGCTTCAGCATTGGCGGCGCGCAGGTCAGTGAAAAGCACGCGGGATTTGTTATAAACCGCGGCGGCGCAACTGCTGAAGATATTAAGAGATTAGTTGAACATATACAAAAAACAGTTAAAGAAAAATTTGACGTTTCACTTGAGTGTGAAATTGAATTTGTGGAGTAAAAATGACTTTTTCCGAGAATATAAAAAGGGAATTTATTGAAGAAATACCGCATAAGACCTGTTGCAGACGTGCGCTTGCTTACGGTATCCTTTTTGATGCCTTTATAGACGGTGAGAGGGTGTATATTGACGTTACGGACGCTGATTATGCCGATTTTTACCGCCGAATTTTTGAGCGTCAATTTTCAAAAACGATAACTGTTTATCCCATCAAAAAGGCGGGCAGGGAGCATTACAGAGTGGAATTTGTTTTTTCCTCGGTCGCAAATAAAATAGCAGTTCTTGACGCTTCCGACACGCAGATAAAGGACTATATGGAGTTCAAATGTCCGTTTTGCAGAATGAATTTTGTGCGCGGAATATTTCTCTCGCGCGCAACTCTCACGTTTGCGCCGGGTAACAACCATCTTGAATTCCGAATTCAGCACACGGGGCGCGCTCGCGTGCTCGCTGAATTTCTTACCGCGTGCAAGATCGCGCCCAAGATAATCAATAGAAAAAATGCGGTGGGGATCTACTATAAAAAAGCGGATAGGATTGAAGATATACTCAATCTTTTGCAGGCAAATAACGCCTTCTTTGAGGTGATGAACCGACGAATTGAGCGCGACATTATCGTACAAGAAAACCGCGCGGTGAACTGTGAGTCCGTGAACATTGCAAAATCGGTAGCAACTGCACAAAAGCAGCTCCGCGCCATAGAGATAATACAAAATGCGGGCTTGCTTGAAAAAATAGGCAGCGAGCTTACCGAGAGCGCTAAATTAAGGCTTGAAAATCACTCCGCATCTCTTTCCGAGCTTGCCGCACTTCACGAGCCGCCGATCACTAAATCAACGCTCAATAACCGCTTCGCAAAGATTATGAAAATGGCGGAGAATATTTCGAATAAAAAATAGAGAGAGATGAAAATGAAAAAGAAATACGTTGTTAAATTTATTTCGCTGTTTATTCTTATAACAGTATTAATATCAACGTTCTCTTTGCCCGCATTTGCAGAGGCGAAATCATCCGATGAGATGAACAACGATGAAGATTTGCCTTGGTGGTAAGAGCTTGTATTATTCGGATTATATTGCTTGTGGTTATTTTCTCGCCCCTAATAATGATTGTAAAGGCGACGGAATCCATAATACAAGAGTTTTCTCCTGTGTTGGCGGAATTTTGGTCATCAATCGTTAATTTTTTTGCAGGATTATAAGGAAATGTAACTAAACGGCTGTTGATTATGATAGCAAATCACAGATTTTCGAGCCGTCTGTTAAAAAGGCGAGAAAATCGTTTGGCAATTCGCTCAAGATCCTTCGGTCGCCACGCCGACGCCTTTTGGCGTCATTCTCGAGCGTTAGCGAAAAATCTTGGCGTGGCTTTCCTCGAGGATGACGCACCCATGTGCGTCGGGCGAGATTAAGAAAATTCGAATTGCAATTTGCGCTAAATCTTGCCGCGAAGCCGATCGAAAGCTTTTTGGTATTTTTTCTCGAAAAAAGTACGTCCAAATCAACTAATTAACCTTGAAAGGAGAACGCTATGTCCGATTTTGTACATTTACATCTGCACAGTGAATACAGCTTGCTTGACGGCGCGTGCCGTGTGCGCGATATACCCAAGCGAGCAAAGGAATGCGGTCATGACGCGGTAGCTCTTACCGACCACGGCGTTCTTTACGGTATGCCTGCGTTTCTCTCTGCGTGCAAAAAAGAGGGTATAAAGGGTATCGTCGGTTGCGAGGTCTACGTTGCCCCTCGGTCACGATTTGACAAAACAAGCGGAAACGGACAACCGTATCATCTCGTTTTGCTATGTAAAAATGAAATTGGCTACAAAAATCTTCTGCAGATGGTGTCTGCTTCGTTTACCGAGGGCTTTTATTCAAAGCCGAGGGTCGATATTGAGCTTTTGCGCCGTCACAGTGAGGGACTGATTGCGCTTTCTGCCTGCCTTGCGGGCAGAATTCCAAGGACATTGAGCGCAGGTGACTATGACGCTGCAAAGCAGACAGCGCTTGAATACGCCGACATATTTGGAAAAGACAATTTTTACATTGAGATACAAAATCACGGAATTGAGGAAGAAAAGCAGATATTGCCCGACCTGGTGCGACTTGCTGAGGAATGTGGGCTGCCACTCGTCGCCACCAATGACTGCCACTATCTTAGACGCCGTGATGCGAATACACAGGCAATTCTAATGTGTATTCAGATGAACAAATGTATTACCGACGGCCGTCCTCTCGGCTTTGAAACCGACGAGTTTTATTATAAGGATACAAGTGAGATGAAGCTCCTTTTTGGAAAATACGAGGGAGCGATAGAGAACACTGTAAAGATTGCCGAGCGCTGCAATTTTGAGATAAAGAACAATGGCTTTATATTGCCGAAATATCCCGTTCCGAACGGCGAAAGTGCAGGAGAATATTTGCGCTCACTTGTTCTTGCGGGACTTGAAAAGCGCGAGAAAAACGGCACGATTTTTTATAAAGAACACGATAAAAACGAATATCTTGAAAGAATAGATTACGAGCTTTCGGTAATTGATAGTATGGGCTATTCCGACTATTTCCTCATTGTTTGGGACTATGTTGCCTTTGCCCGTTCAAAAGATATTCCTGTAGGTCCCGGAAGAGGAAGCGGTGCGGGAAGCTTGGTTGCATATCTGTTGCAGATAACCGATATTGACCCCATTGCTTTCGACCTTCTTTTTGAAAGATTTTTAAATCCCGAGCGCGTTTCTATGCCTGATATTGATATGGACTTCTGCTACAACAGACGCGATGAGGTCATTGAATACGTTAAAGAAAAGTACGGAAGTGACCACGTTTCTCAGATAGCGACCTTTGGTACGCTTGCGGCAAAGGCGGCAATAAGAGATACGGGACGTGCTATGGGAATGAGCTATGCCGACGTTGACGCGGTTGCTACAAAAATTCCGAGGGTACACGGAATAACGCTTGAGGACGCTCTCCTTGATCCCGATTTCAAGGAAAAATATGACGAGAGTGAAGAAAATAAAGTGCTTATAGATACTGCTATGGCACTTGAGGGAATGCCGCGAAACGTTAGTATTCACGCCGCGGGCATCGTTATTACGGACAAGCCTCTTTGTGAATATCTGCCGCTTGCGCTCAGCAACGGAATTGTTATCACTCAGTACGACATGGACGCCGTTGCAGAGCTTGGACTTCTTAAATTCGACTCCCCCGCGCTTCATAATCTTACGATCATCAATGATGCGGTCTTGCAGATAAAGGAGAGCGAAACCGAAT